>CAYRLT010000431.1:0-1940 GCA_964425095.1 uncultured Luteolibacter sp. | reverse complement strand
GCCGAAGGCTCCGCGCTCGCTGCCTCAGGACTTCTGCCAAGCCTAGACCTTCGCCCCGATGCACCCGGCTCTGAACTTCTCCAGACTCTTGCCGACCGCGTGCCCGCGCTTTTGAAGAGCCTGTAGTTCGAGCCCACCAATTATCGTTCACGCATCTTGCATGAAAAAAACGAAGATCATCGAAGTTGTTTTGGAGCACTTGAGGGCGGATTTTGAGCGCCGGCAAGCTGCCGCCAGGCGCACTCGCGAGCAGGGGAATGACGCTGAGAGTAAGTCCGAGGGCAAATACGATACGCGCTCCACGGAGGAGAATTACTTGGCGGATGGCTTGGCGCGGCAGGCACTGGAGGCGGCAGCCGCAGTCGAGGCCATTGAGAAAATGCCAATCCGGGATTTTGCGGTTGGTGAGGGGATCGATATCGGTGCTTTTGTGGAGCTGGAATTTGCAAAGGAGACGGAATTTTTTCTGATCGCCACATCTGGAGGGGGAACGGAGGTTGTCTGGAACAAGAAGACGATCATCGTTTTGACGCCGGAGTCGCCATTGGGCTCCAAGTTGATTGGTCACCGTGCTGGCGAGAGGGTGGGTGATGCGAAAATCAAGCAGGTCTTTTAGTCGTTCCGGGGGAGCAGAGCTTCGCACAGGCAAATCAGCCGTTGACGCAACGGGCGTGCCCGCTCGGCGAATTCCCTTTGGCATTTCTCATACTGCGCCCTCCCTTCCGGGGTCTCAATGGGAACTGGGCTGTAGCCGTGAGAAGTCAGATCGTAGGGGCTGGCGCGCATATCGAGTTCCCGTATGTCGCGGGCGAGTTCAAAGGTGTCCGCGATAAGGTCTGAGGGACACCACGGCGCGAGTTTGAAAGCCCATTTGTATAAATCCATGTTTGCATGGAGACAGGCCGGTTGCTCAAGGATGGGGGAAGATTCGCGCGTCGGTTGCAGGCGATTGAGTGGCCGTGCTTCTGGAGTGAAAAACCGGAAGGCGTCGTAGTGGGAACACCTCACAGGGAGGGAGTCCACAACCGCCGCGACTTCGCTTGGCGAAAGGCGAAGTGGCTGCGACGCATGGCGAACGTCGCCGGATTTGTAAACCATGGCCCATTCGTGAAGTCCATGGCATCCGAAGAACGGAGCCCGGTCCGCCGTGCTTGCGAGAAATTGACCAAGCCACTGAACGATGGCTCGCCGTTTCTCCGGCAGCGGTTCAACCGTCATTCCGAAACGCGTCGCGATGTATCCAGGAACGCCGAGGTAGAACTCCGCCTCATCCCCTTGCAGGGCGAAGCCAATGCCCGGATGCCATCGCCGCAGAAGCGAGGGGCGATTCGGATAATACTCGAAAAGAAAATCATCCACCGGATGTTTCACCCCCTGTGAAGCACGGCAAAGCCTCGGAGCAATCCAAGGATCTACCCGCCGCTCATGCGCGGTGCGCAGGGCTATCCACTCCGATGGCGAGAGGGTTTTCACACATCAGCCCTCCGAGTGGAGATCATATGTCTCAGGCGATGGCGAGCCGTTTTGCCAAGAGGTGCTCAAGGTGCGCCCGCAGGGTTTCGTTTTCGATCCGTTCCAAGAGGGAATTGAAAAAGCCGTTCACGATGAGGCGGCGTCCGGCGTCGCGCTTGATGCCACGGGCCTGCATGTAGAAGAGTTCGTCTTGGCTGACGGGGCCGTTGGTGGCTCCGTGGCTGCAGCGGACTTCGTCATTTAGGATTTCCAAGCCGGGCATGGAGTTTGGGTCGGCGTCGTCGCTGAGGATGAGGTTTTTGACCTTTTGGTAGGCGTCTGTGCCCTTGGCGCCGGGTTCGACTTTGATGAGTCCGGCGAAGATAGTGCGGGATTTGTCGTCGAGGGCGTTGAGGTAGAGGAGATCGCTGGTCGCGTGTGGAGCGACATGGTCTTGAAGGGTGCGTTGGTCGATCTCGCGGGTCCCT
>CAYRLT010000430.1:0-2160 GCA_964425095.1 uncultured Luteolibacter sp. | reverse complement strand
GCAATGGCTTGGAGACGGCGGTTGGCGAGATCGCTGCGCGCTTCGTCGGCTTTGGCCTCGGAGAAGAGCCCCTTCAGGTCGCCTTTGCGGACGGTTTCCTTGGTGATGCGGATTTTTTCGGTGTTGGTGACAACGATATTGAAGGAGTCGCCACGGATGACCGGGATATCCGGATCGCCGTCGCGAGTGAAGATGAGTTTCACCGTGGCGGCGAAGTGTTTGAAGAAGCGGGGTGGCAGGATGTGGTGGAACGGCATCGCGGCGATCTGCCGCAGCGAGCGCATGATTGTGAGACCGGGGGCGAAGACGAGGGCGTTCTGGACAAAGGGGCCATCGTCATATTCGAGTGCCATCGCGAACTCGGTAGCGATGATGGAGCCGATGAGCGCGGTTTTTCCCGCGCCCATGGTGAGGGCGAGAATGTAGCTCGGGTAATCCAGAGCGACGGTTTCCCGGAGGCTGTCGAGCTTGTGAGCGGCGACGAAGGCATCGTCATCGCGGACTTTTGCGAGGAGGCCTTCGAGGGTGATGTCTTCGATGATTTCGCGGAGCGCGTCAGAATTAAGGCCAAGCGCCTGACGGAGTTCCGACTTCTTTGGAAAGATGCTCTTGTAAAGGTCCAGCATCGTCGGAGTCTGTTTGACGAGCCGGAGATACCAATATGTGGTGAGCGCGTCGATTTGGGCGGAGCGAAGATAGCGCGATTCGCACGGCAGATTGGGTTCCGACGGGATGATCTGGAATTCCAAGATGTCCGAGATCATTGGGAACGCATCGCATGGGAAACCCGCGTGTTTCCAAGCTGCGACTTCGTCGGCGATCAGGGCGTGGAGGTGTGGCACTCCGGATAGCTATGGAAAAGCGGGGAGACACTCAAGCTTTTCATCCCGGCAAGCTGTTTCACCTGAGCGCCGCGAGCTGGCTCCGACTACGGGCTTTTTCACCGTCGCTTTGTGACAAAAATCCGAACGAACCTGAGAATCCGTCAAAGCAGATACTTCGACGCTTGTTCCACATCCTTGTCGCCGCGACCTGATAGATTTGCGATGAGAATGCAATCCTTGGGCAGGCTGCCGGCGATTTTGGAAACGTAGGCCATGGCGTGGGCGCTTTCCAACGCGGGGATGATGCCCTCGCTGTGGGCGAGTTCCTTGAAGGCGGCGAGCGCCTCGGCATCGGTGGCGTAGGTGTATTCCACCCGGCCGATGTTCTGGAGATAGGCGTGCTCGGGGCCGACCGCTGCGTAATCGAGTCCGGCGGAAACCGAGTGGGTGAGTTCAATTTGGCCGTCCGCATTGGCAAGCAGCCAGGTTTTGGTGCCTTGCAGGACGCCGAGTTTTCCACCTTGGAAACGTGCGGCATGGCGCTCCGGCAGGATGCCATCGCCACCGGCTTCCACGCCGACCATGCGGACGTTTTCATCACCTAGGAAGGGATGGAACATGCCGATGGCGTTCGATCCGCCGCCGACACAGGCGACTAACAAATCCGGAAGTCGGCCTTCTTTTTCCAAAATCTGGCGGCGGGCCTCCACTCCGATGATGCGGTGAAAATCTCTAACGATCATCGGGAACGGATGAGAGCCAAGCGCGGAGCCGAGGATGTAGTGGGTGTGGTCCACGCTGGCCACCCAGTCGCGCATCGCTTCGTTGACCGCTTCCTTAAGAGTGGCCTGGCCGGCGGTGACGGCGCGGACTTCGGCACCCATCAGGCGCATGCGGGCGACATTCAGCGCTTGGCGCTCCATGTCCACCTTGCCCATGTAAACGACGCATTCCATTCCGAAGCGGGCGCAGACGGTGGCGGTGGCGACGCCGTGTTGGCCGGCACCGGTCTCGGCGATGATGCGTTTTTTACCCAGGCGTTTCGCGAGCAGGATCTGGCCGAGCGCATTATTGATCTTGTGGGCTCCGGTGTGGAGCAGGTCTTCGCGTTTCAAATAAATTTTCGCACCACCGAGCAATTCGGTCCAGCGCTCGGCGAAATAGAGCGGTGTTGGGCGACCGACATAATTGTGAAGCAAATCGTCGAGCTCCGCATGGAAGGCGGGATCGTTTTTCGCGGATTCGTAGGCGGCGGCGAGTTCCTGGAGCGGGGCCATCAGGGTTTCCGGGACGAACATGCCGCCGAATTGGCCGAAGTGGCCGGTGGAATCCGGAA
>CAYRLT010000429.1:0-1693 GCA_964425095.1 uncultured Luteolibacter sp. | reverse complement strand
CGGTCTGCAGGCGGATGCTGGGGATATCCTGCGCGGCGGAGCAGGTGCCAATCCCAACCCGGCCACCACTGGAGCCGCATCGACTGGCGGTTCCGGCACTCCTGCCGCCACCAACGCAGCCCGCGCCAATGCGCGCGACACACTCGCCCGCACGACTCGCACCTTGGATGCGATGAAAGCCGTGCAAGCCGCTGCGCGCGCCGCTGCCATCGCCGGACCCACCCAACTCGGCACCATCACAGCGCCTCTGCCTGTCGTTCCTAACGGAGTAGGTGTCGGCGGACTGAATCCCGCCGCGCTCGGCACCGATCCGCTCAATCCCCAGAAAAATGTTTGGACCGGCGCGGAACTGCTTCCTTCGAATCCCGCCGATACCACCAAGGTCACTATCAAGCAGACCACCCAACAGGCTCTGCTGTATTGGGAGACCTTCAACGTCGGCAAAGAAACCACCCTCACCTTCGATCAAAAAGCGGGTGGCGAAAATGTCGGCCAGTGGATTGCTTTCAACAAGGTCAACGATATCTCCGCCAATCCCACCCAGATTCTCGGCAATATCAAGGCCGACGGCCAAATCTACATCATCAACCGCAACGGCATCATTTTCGGGGGAAGCAGCCAAGTCAACGCGCGAGGCCTCACCGTCTCGTCCCTGCCGATCAATGACAATTTGATCAATCGCGGCCTCCTGAACAATCCCGACGCGCAGTTTCTTTTCACCGGCTTGAACATCCCCGCAGGTTTGAACGGCACACCCGCTTTCACTCCGGAAGCCGCTCCGGCCACAACCGGGAAATACGGCGATGTTGTCGTTCAACAAGGAGCCATCCTTGAAAGTCCCACAAACTCGGCAAAAGTCGGCGGTCGCATCACGCTCGTCGGTCCCAACGTCCTCAACGGTGGTACTATTCTTACTCCGGACGGGCAGGCAATTCTAGCAACCGGCCTGCAGATTGGATTTGACGGACACTCCACGTCCGATCCTAGCTTGCGCGGCTTGGATGTCTTTGTGGGTGCGGTGACAGATCCTTTAGCTGGTCTTTATACGGGTACCACCACACAAGACGGAATTATTGAAGCCACGCGCGGTAGTATCACCATCGCGGGACGTGAAATCAATCAGAACGGTGGATTGGTTAGCACCACTTCTGTTTCCCTCAACGGACGTATTGATATTCAGGCCAGTTACAATGCTGTTTCTAACCGAGCCTCAGCTACGGCTATCGGAGCCTTGTTTCTCTACAAAGACACAGGCGAGGTGGAGCTGGGCGATGCCAGCGTAATTAGCATCCTTCCTGAATACGAAAGCAAGGAAACCACCATTGGGAGCATATTGGCATTACGATCTAAGGTCAATATTACTGGCAAGTCCATTCACATGGGTAAAGGCTCAGTGCTCTTAGCCCCAAATGCCGAAGTGAATCTGACCGCAGGCAAATGGCTGTTCGAGACGACATCTCCACCCAAGTCCACCTTCGTTCAGTCCGGCGGACAGGTTTATCTGGATGAAGAAGCCCAGATCGATGTTGCGGGTTCCATCGCAGTACCCGTATCCGTGACTCAAAATATTATCTCCGTCGATCTTCGTTCGGCGGAGTTGGCGGATTCCCCGCTTCAGCGCTTGGGCATCCTCCGCAATGCCAGCGTGCAAGTGGACATCCGCAATGCCGGCGACGGCTGGATCGGCACCCCG
>CAYRLT010000428.1:0-4677 GCA_964425095.1 uncultured Luteolibacter sp. | reverse complement strand
ATCGGCCTCAAACACGAATCTCTTTGCTCGCTCCTCGGCGAGCTTGGCGATGTGAAATCCACCGGCGTGCAAGATGGCTACTCGCTCTTCACACCCTATGGCATCATGCGTGTTCTCAATCTGCTAGGCGGACGCAATGGCATCGGCCGCGTCGATATCGTGGAAAACCGCTTTGTCGGCATGAAATCCCGCGGCATCTATGAAACCCCCGGTGGAACTATTCTGCTAGCCGCCCACCGCGATCTTGAAACCCTCGTCGTCGATCGCGAGGCGATGCACATCCGTGACTCGCTCATCCCGAAATACGCGCAACTCGTATACAACGGCTTCTGGTTCGCGCCCGAACGCGAGGCCATCCAGGCGCTCGTCACTGAGACCCAGAAAACCGTCACCGGTGAAGTCCGTCTCAAGCTCTACAAAGGCAACGTCATGCAAGCTGGTCGCCGCTCGGTGCACAGCATGTATTCCGAAGCTATCGCCACCATGGAAGGCGGCCAAGAAGAAGCCTACAATCAAGACGACGCCACCGGATTCATCGCCCTCAACGCCCTGCGCCTCAAAGCCAGCGCGCGCCAGGTGAAGTAAACTGGAGCGCGGAATTCATTCCGCGAGAATTCCAAGCTTCCCGCCGCGCCCGCCGCACGCTTTTATCCTCCCATGATCGACATGCTCGTGCGCCTCTATGACTTGCCGGACTCCACCGCGCTCTACGCGGAAGTCGTCGCCAAGGGCGTGACCCTGCGCCGCGCCCGCGCTTTCGAAAAACACACGGTCGCGGAGTTTGCAAAAACCCACTTCTCCCCAAAATGGGTCAGCGAAGTGGAGGTCGCACTCACCCGCCAACCCGTCGCCTGCTTCATCGCCACCCGGGAAAAACAAATCCTCGGCTTCGCCTGCTTCGATACCACTCAACGCGGATTCTTTGGTCCCACCGGAGTCGCCGAAAACGCCCGCGGCCTCGGCCTCGGCAAGGCCCTGCTCATGAAATCCCTCGAAGCACTTCGCGAAATCGGCTTCGCCTATGCCATCATCGGCGGCGTAGGCCCGAAGGAATTCTACGCAAAAGCCTGCGGAGCCATCGAGATTCCCGGCAGCGACCCCGGAACCTATCAGGACATACTGCCGTAAATCGACGCCTTTTAGAATGCGGTTTCGGCCTATTACGCACCTTCGAGGCTTTCCTCACCCCTCGATGCGATGAGGGAAAAAGCGGCTGAGATTTCCCGTGATCGGTGAGCTGTCACCCCGCGCGGAAAGACCCCGGCATTCGTCGCCAATCATCCACAGGCCCCAAACAAAGTGTTGGCCACCAGCGGAAAAAAGATTCGCATGTCTCTGATAGATCGATGGCTCGCCATGATGGCCGGCGGCTCCCGCGGCGATTGGATTTCCCCGATCGATCAGTGAAACCCCGGCCCCCTCACGGCCGAAAAATGGTTTCTCCACCCAAAACGTAATTCCTTGGGCGCGCAATTCATCCCGCGTGAAATACGCCGGCAATAACAAAGGGTGGCCGGGATTCAGCTCCCACAAAATCGGTAGCAGCGCTTTGTTGGACAACATCATCTTCCACGCAGGCTCGATGAAGCGGGCGCGCTCTTGGCCGATCTCCGCGAAGAATGGTTCTTCGGCCATCCACTCCCATGGGTAGAGCTTGAAGAGCTTGTCGATCGCCCGATCATTGCCATCGGTGAAATATCCACCTTGGGAAAAACCGATCTCGGTCATGTCCAGAAGCTCCACCGTTTTGCCCGCTTGCTCGGCGGTTTCTGCTAGATAAGCGATCGTTTGGCGATCCTCCGAATTTTCCCATGCACAGGCGAAGTGGACCATGGTCTCCGGAATCGATCGCCAGCGCTCCACAAGCGCTTCGTGGATCGAGTTGAGTTGGTCACTTTCCGGCGCGATGGCCTCCAGCCACTGCCATTGGATGACGGCAGCCTCTAACAATGATGTCGGGGTGTCCGCATTGTATTCCAATAATTTCGGCTGGCCGGTCCCGTCCCATGCCAAATCAAAGCGCCCGTAGAGTGAGAAATCCGCATCGCGCCACGACGCTTGGGCTAGGGTTGCCGCCGCATCCGGGATCGCGAGCCGGTCCCACCAGCCGCGCTTGACGATTTCCTGGCAAGCTCCGAGACAAAGCGCATGCAGCTCGGTGGCCGCATCCTCCAGCGTTTCCGCGGCCTTGAGCTTGAGCACCAGATGTTGATCTTCCGACCAATAGGGTGTTTTTCCCGGGTCGCTGTGCCAGACAAGGCCGGACGCTTCCACTTGCTCACGCCAGTCGGCGCGCGGCGCGTTCGCCTCAAGTCGGATTGGTGCTCTCATGGTGGATGAAATCAGCTGCCAAACGATGAACGGCCACTGCTGCGCGACGAGGATGAGCCGAATCCGCCGCGCACCGATTGTCCGGCTTTTACGGGGACTCCGCTGGCGCGGCTTTGATCGACCATTCGGGCGTATCCCGGATTGGCCGAAGCATAGCGGGTTACGACGCCGCGTTGGTCTTCCACGCCGCGCTGCCATGAACCCGCTTGGGTGCTTGCCTGACGGAATCCGGAGCCGCCTGAAAACATCCCCCGGTTTCCGGCTAACAACCAATACATCATCAACGCATTACCCATGCCAAACCCGTGCGATTGCTGACCGGAAGGCTTGGCCGCCACTTTTTGCTCCTCCTCCAGTGCGGCTTCCACTTTTTTGAGAGCCTCGGGTGTCGGGCGGCTCGCAGTGGTCATGGCTGGAACCGACTCATCCTTCCATTCGCCATTGATAAAGTATCGCCCATCTTGCGAAAACCCGTAGGGATGCTCGAAAAAATCCTGCTGGTCCGCATGGTAATAACCCACCCGAGGAATGTGGAAGTTATGCGATACCTCGCCTTGAATGAGCTTGGACTTCTCAGTGTCAAGTTTCTCGATTTGTGTTTGAGTCTCTGCCATTTCGGCGTCCTGCTCGGTCATCACGTGGGTAACCCCGCGGTCACAACTGCTAAGACTGCCGGCCAAAATACATGCGGTGGACCAGCGAAGGATGCCGCCGGGCCGGAGAGGTGTGAAAAACGAGCGCTTTTTCATGAGAGATCCGCAAACTAAACAAGCAGCCCACCCGCGTCAACCGGATCACCATTCCAAAAACCAACCGGGTTTCAACCGACCAGCCCAGACGACCTTGGAGAGTTTTTCCTTCTGAGTAAGTCCTTTGGTGAATTCGAGCAGTTTTACCACTGAAACACTGAGCACCACTGATTCCACGGAGAGTATGAAAATCAGTTTGCTCAGTGGTTCGCAGCGTTTCAGTGGTTAAATCTCCGTCTTGTTTCCCGAGTGTAGGGGCCCTAGTGGTGGCGAAAACCTGAGGATTTCTTTCGTGCGACTGCCAAATTTCCTCGCTACATTCTGCGCATGCCGCGCATCGCACTGCTCCAATCCAAGACCTTCGCCACCAAAGGCGAAGCCTTCGATCACCATGAATCCCTGATCCGCAAAGCCGCCGCAGAGGGTGCCAACATCGTGGTCACCCAAGAACTTTTCCTCACGCCCTATTTCTGCACCATCGAAAACCCCGCGCTCTTCGACCTCGCGGATCCCTTGCCCGGTCCGGTCACCGATCGCCTCGGGAAACTTGCGGGCGAACTCGGCATCGTCATCGTTTCCTCGCTCTTCGAACACCGCGGACCCGGCCTCTATCACAACACCGCCGCCATCCATGATGCCGATGGCTCGCTGCTCGGATTCTATCGGAAATCCCACATCCCGCAGGACCCGGGCTTTGAAGAAAAATTCTACTTCACTCCCGGCGATAGCGATTGGCCGGTCTGGGACACGAAGTTCGGTAAACTCGGCGTGCTCATCTGTTGGGACCAATGGTATCCGGAAGCCGCCCGCCTGATGGCGCTCGGCGGCGCGCAAATCCTCATCTATCCAACCGCTATCGGCTGGCTGCCCGAAGAAAAACCCACGCTCGGCGATGCCCAACATTGCGCCTGGGAAACCGTCCAACGCGGCCACGCCGTCGCCAATGGCTGCTACCTCGCCGCCGTCAACCGCAGCGGCATCCACGACGGCACCGAATTCTGGGGCCGCTCGTTCATCGCGAATCCCTACGGCGAAATCGTCGCCAAAGCCTCCACCGAGCATGAGGAAATCCTCCACTACGAGCTCGATTTCACCCTCGTCGAAGACTTCCGCCGCATCTGGCCATTCTTCCGCGACCGCCGCATCGATGCCTACGGCGATCTCACCAAACGCTGGCGCGATGTGTCTGCCCAACAGAAAGACCTGACGCCACCCAATCCATGAAAATGAGTCTGCGAAAGCGGTTCATGTTGATTGGTGTTGGAGTGTTTTTGTTGTTGTTAGGTTTTGCGATAGCTCAGCTACCCGCCATCGGTGCAGCAGTGATTCTGCATCCTCCGCGCCGGCCGATGCTGGCGTCTCCACCAGCCGGTTGTGAGGAGGTCGCATTCAATGGCGCAGGAGTAAAACTTCACGGTTGGCGCGGACAGGGGATCGGCAATAACCGCGGAACCTTGGTAACTATTCAGGTCTTTAAGAAAGCTTAAGTAATTTCCTGCGTATTGATGACGACCAAATGTTGAGCGACCGTACCAAAGCCCTGCGTCCTGCAGTCCAAGCCGCCTTCGATGCGGGTGGGTTAGACGCCGTCTGCGAA
>CAYRLT010000427.1:0-7873 GCA_964425095.1 uncultured Luteolibacter sp. | reverse complement strand
CTCCGGCGAAAGCTTGCGGCCCGAGTGAAGCTGGAGGTGCGCGGGCTGGATGTCCATCAGCAGCGTGTCGCAGAGAACCACGGTTTCTGCGGGGAAAAAACCGAGAATTCCGCCAAGGCGGATGAGAGAGAGTTGATTGAGGGCTTCCTTGGAATCGATAATATGGGCATAGCGCAACGTGCCGTAGGCTCGGCCGATTTTATCGGAAACCATTTCCGGATCGTCCTCGAGGAGTTTTTCGCGGGCGTTGTGCTCGTGGGAGGCGACCTGTGAGATGACGCGCTCCAAGCGGCGGATGATGGTTTCCTCGCTCTCTCCAAGGGTCGATTGATTGGAGATTTGGTAGAGGTTTCCCAAGGATTCGGTGCCCTCCCCGTAAAGGCCGCGCACGGCGAGGCCGATTTTGCTGACCGCTTGAAGGACCTGGCCGATCTGATCGCTGAGGACGAGGCCGGGCAAGTGGAGCATGGCGGACGCGCGCAGGCCGGTGCCAAGATTGGTCGGGCAGGTGGTGAGGTAGCCGAGGGTGGGATCGAAGGCGAATTCGAGCGAATGTTCCAACTCCGAGTCGAGGGCGGAAAGCGCGGCGAATGCGGCGGAAAGTTGCAGGCCGGGCCGAATCGCCTGCATGCGGAGGTGGTCCTCCTCGTTGAGCATGAGGCTGAACGTCTGGCGGCGCTCAATCACAGCGGCGGAGCCATCGCCGCGGGCGGCGTGCTCGCGGGAAATCAGGTGGCGCTCGACGAGCACTTGTTTCTGCACCGGGCTGAGATCGCCGAGTTCTTGCGAAAACGCGCCTTTCATGGCCGGCAGCGCCTCGACGGCCGGGCGCATGAGTTCAAGCGCGGCGGCGCGTTGCTCGCGTTTCGCCCAACCGGGAAACGGATGGTTGCGCAGATTGCGCGCAAGGCGGATGCGGGAGGTGAGGACCGCGCCGTGATCGCCCTGCCCGCCGGTCATCCAATCGGCAGGGTGTTTGATGAGGGTGGAAAAACGCATCATGGGAGTGGAAAGCACTAAATACTGAATTCTAAATTCGAAACGAAAAAATGGAAGCTAAAGCAGAGGATAGGTGAATCATGGTGAATGTTGCGAATCGAAGAATCTTTGTTTCGGATTTCATGCTTAGGATTTAGTGCTTACCTCCAGGGTGTGGATTTCGTCGCGGATGCCGGCGGCCTCTTCGTAGCTCTCGGAGGCGATGGCTTGATCGAGGCGGGCGCGGAGTTCTTCGATGCGTTGATGGAGCACCTGCATTTCCATCAATCCCGCAGGGACCTTGCCGACATGTGAGGCGCCCTTGTGCAATCCTCTGACCATTTGGCCCACTTCTTCGCTGAACGTGGCATAACAGTCGCCGCAACCGAAACGACGCACGCGGCGGAGATCGTCCAAGGTGAAACCACAGGACGCGCACTTGCGGCCGCCGCCGGAACCGGTTGCCGGCTTTTGCCCGGATGCGGGGGATCCCGCGCCAGCGGAAACTCCACCCAGCAGCAGATCCGCCATCGAAAATCCAGTGGGGTCGGTGACGCCGCGTTCCTTGGCGCAAGGATCGCAAAGGCACACTTTCTTCATCTGCCCCTCTACGAGTTGGGTGAGAAAGACGGTGGCTTTTTTATCGCAGAAGTCACATTTCATGCTGGAGGATGCGGGGGTTGGGTCAGCGGATAGGGGTGCCGGTGTTCATGGCGAGTTCGTGGAAGGCTTTCAGGAATTGCTTGGTGAAAGGGCCTGGCTCGCCAGTGCCGATCACGCGGCGGTCGAGTGCCACCACCGGAATGACCTCGGCGGCCGTGCCGGTGAGAAAGCACTCGTCCGCGGTGAAAATATCGTAGCGGGTCAACGAGCGCTCAACGAAAGGCACGCCGAGTTTTCCTGCGATTTCGATGATGACGTCGCGGGTGATGCCATCGAGCGCGCCATCGCTGATGAGCGGAGTGAGCAGCTTGCCATTTTTCATGATGAACAAGTTGTCGCCCGTGCATTCGGCGACGTAGCCTTGCTCGTTGAGCATCACAGCTTCGAGAGCGTTCGCTTGGATCGCCTCCACCTTGGCCATGATGTTGTTCAGGTAGTTGAGTGATTTCACCTGCGGCATCAGGGCACCCGGTGCCGGGCGGCGGGTGGCGCAGGTAATGATGGAGAGTCCTTTTTCATAGTGCTCTTTTGGATAGAGCTGAATGGTCGATGCGATGATGAACATCGAGGGCACCGGGCAGAGATACGGATTGAGCCCGAGCTCGCCGGCTCCGCGGGTGACGACCAATCGGATGTAGCCATCGGTGAGCCCGTTCGCCGCCACCGTCTCGCAGGTGAAGCGGCAAACTTCCTCCTGCGTCCACGGCAGATTCAGGATGATCGCGCGAGAGGAATCGAAGAGCCTGCGAATGTGCTCCTCCAGACGAAAGATCCGCCCGTTGTAAAAACGAATGCCTTCAAATACACCGTCACCGTAGAGAAGTCCGTGGTCAAAGACCGAGACCTTCGCTTCCGATTCGTCCACCAAATTTCCGTCGAGCCAAATTTTCATGTGTGAGTTCGAGGCAAGGGTAGGCGGCGGATCGGCCGTGGCAAGCGGAAGATGGAAGCATTCCATCCGTTTCGAAATCATGCTCGCCCAGTTCGGTTGGCATGGTCCCGTCCATGGTAAAAACAGCGCATGGAAAACAGGAGGCCTAGGGAAAGACATCGCGTGCCGATCCCTTTCGCCTAAAACTGAAACGCCCCGCCGGTATCCGGCGGGGCGTTTGGTTGCTTCAAATTAACCGGCTGATACCTCAGAAGTTGATCTGCACTCCAGCGGAAAACTGGTTGGATGAGTATTCCGAACCGTCAATGTGACCGTCATAAAATCCATAGATGACCACCGACGGCGTGATTTGCGCGCTGATTCCGGCGCTCAACACAGCGCGGTCCCGGTCCATATGCGGGCCGTCCACCGTGAATGTCGGGCTACTTCCGCCAGCAAAGCGCGAGTCGATCGACTGGGTGCTATCAAGAAATTCATGCTGCCATGCGATCCGCACTTGGGGTGTGATCGTAATTCCGTTGAACACTGCGGCGTAGGCGATTTTTCCTCCAAGCTCCGAGCGCAGCGAGTCCTGATGTTGGGTGGGATAACTCAACGGCGACAAGGACCCCGTTTCGGTGAAACTGTCCAGCGTCACACGAGTGTAGGCCACCGAAGCGGTGGGAGTGAAGGTCCAATTGCCGCGGTGGATGTCATATCCGGCATTGATCATCGTATCGAATTCCCATCCATCCGGACTGCCTTCGGCATATCCGAGCAACGAGGAACGCTTGGTGTCATACGAGTTGTATCCGGCACCGACTAGCGCATCCAGATAGAATCCGTCCTGGAACACGGTCGCATAAACCGCGCCTTTGTAACTTTCGGCATCGATGCTTCCACCGTTGATGAGACTTGCATCGGAATTCCCGTATGAACCCACAACGCCGACCGCGAAACGGTCGCTTACGCGCAGGTCAGCGCCCAGTGACATGCCCATGGTGTCGAAGTCGTAGCCGCTGGAGTTGCGGTCGCCATCCACGCTGGCGGATCCGCCTGTTCCTTCGAGGAAGACACTCCAGCGATTGCTTTCCTGAGTCATCATGGTTTCCTCAACCATGCCGCCCTTGCTGTCACGAGTGCTGCGGGTGGATTGAGTCGGAGGTGTCGAGCCTTGGCGGACTCTCTCGAGATGACGTTGGATGTTGGCGTTCTGGATTTCCGCCGCCGTGAATCCCATTTGGAAAATCGCGGTCAGCTCATCGGGAGCGATGAGATCATACATCGCCGGGAGGTCGTTGATGTTTTGGCCGTTAAGATAAGCGACCACATCGTCAGGGTATCCGCCGTTTTGATCGACATATCCGTCAAGCCCACCGCCCACCGCATCCTGATTGGGGGTGAGGCCGGGAACGGATTGGAACGAATCCTGAACCCAGGTGACATAGGCGTTGTCCGGATCATAGGTGATCGTTGGATAGAGCAGCGTGTCGCCTTGATGGTAAAAGAAATCCACGTTGAAAGCCTCATTGTAGAAGTGGGATTCCGGGGAGTTCGAGGCAAACCCGCCGTCTTGGCGATCCAGGCCACCCGTGGTGTGGATGATATTCTGCTCGTCCCCGCCGTAGGGCACGTAATTCCCGCTCAGATCGTAAACAAACACCGTGCCGCCGCTGAGAAGGGCGGGTTCAGTCGGTATATTAGCCACATCAAACCGGGTGTAAGTTCCAACGGTGGTGCCTTCAAGGTGCATGGCGATCTCGCCGCCGGTTTGCTCGTAACCTCCCACTTGGATTTGGAGCAACTGCGAGTCGTAGGTATCGATGGTGCCATTGTTGATCGTCAGGACGCCGGTTCCGAATGGGGCAGATGTGTCGCTACTCAGGTTTCCTACAAAAACATCTCCGCTCGTATCGATGGTCGTGCCACCGCTGAAGGTATTATTTCCTAACAACACAGTCGTTCCCAGCGCGGTAACCGACATACTCCCGGTGCCGCTGAAGACGCTGGTGGGAGCCTGATAGTTTGTTCCCGATGCGATCCACTGGATCTGGCCGTCGTCGGTGGCGCTGTTGCCAAAGGTTTCCCCGTCCGCGAGGTTGATCGCGAGTGTGCCGTCCGGAGCGATGAGCACCGAGTCCGAAGTGGCGATCGAGCTGCCGGGAGCGATCCCATTGCCGAGTTGCAAGGTTCCTTCAGAAACCAGTGTTTCGCCCGTGTAGGTATTTACGCCAGTCAGAGTCAGAACGCCTGTTCCCGCTTTGGTCAGTCCGTTGGTGCCGTTGACTACACCGCTAATGAGCATGCCATCCGCATTATTGACGGTGATTTCTTCGGACAGAAAGCCCAGCTCCAGCTTGCTGCTGATCGTGGTCAGGCCGGCTCCGCTATTGATGTTGATCCCCGTGGTCAAGCCGGTTGCCAGGACGGTTAGGGTATTGCCGCCGCCGATGGTCACGGCCACCGAATCGTTCACCGTTAGACTGGAGATCGTAAAATCCTGGTCGAGGATCGTGTCTTGATTGATGGGAGCGGGATCGATGGAGTCGGGATTGACTGAAAAAACGACATCCGCGTTCGCGCCGAGTATGAGGTTGTCCAAACCGTCCACTGTGGAGGACCAGCTGATCTTGGACCACTCATTGCCGCCTCTTCCGTTCCAATAGTGGCCATCTACTGACACAACTGGTGCCGCAGCGCCGACCGTGTTACCATCCAAAGTGACGGCACCATTCAAGGCGATCGCCCTGCCGTTAATCAGTGATGAACCTGTCACCATGGTGATGCTGGAATAGGCAAGAATGTTGCCCGTAAACGAAGTTCCGATGCCGAGCGTGGCGGAGCTTCCGACTTGCCAGTAAATGTTGGAAGCAAAATCCACGCCTGGATTAATGACTACAACGGAAGAGCCAGATGCAGTGATCAGAGTGCTGTAAATCTGGAAAACAAAAACCGCATTCGGATCGCCGAGGGCATCCAAAGTGAGGGTTCCATTCAACGCGGCCTCAGAGCTGTAATTATACACTCCGGGAGTGAGTGTATTGCCGCCCAGCGCAGATTCCGAGAAACCAGACGCCATATTTTCCAAGGTCGTGTAAGCGCTGTAAGCATCGCCTCGCGCTGTTTGAGCGATCGTATCATTGTAACGAATCACACCATTGACGACACCCGGCGGGAAACCTGTGATTGCAGTGGTAGGAGTGAGGGCGATATTGCCGTTCACGATGGTAAGCAAGCCGGTGTTGGTAACGCCCGCATAACTGATGATCGCAAAATCTTCAGCTCCTCCCAAGGGGACCGCTTGGCCATTAGCGCCACATGAAAAAACCATCAGGCCAAGGCCAGCCATCGCCGAACCGAAGGGCTGGGCCAATACGTTTCGACGTCGTGATTTCGCAGTCGCTCCTGCGTGTTGATTTGAATAACGGAGCGGTCTGGATGCGTTGATTAGGGTGCGCCTTTTCATGGGATATGGTTTTCTGATGTCTTATCATCGGCCGATGTGGTTTGAAAATCGCTTCACTGCGATCCACGCCGATCAGGCACTAACATGCGTCGTTTAGGAACGAACCGCTATGAGGTGTTTCCCCACCAGAGCAATGGCACACTTATCTAACAATAATTAAAAGCGAGGAATTTACGCGCAATTTCAGAAGCCACCGTGCGCGGAAGTCAGGGGGTTTTGGCCGGGCTGCTGGTGATGCCCGTCCAATCGATCTCACCCTGATCGAGTCTCTGGAGCTCACTGGCATAGATGGCATCCTCGTTTTTCGGATCCATTCCGGCGGCGAGATGGATGAACATGCGGGCGAGGCGGCGGTTTTCATCCCCGCCCTGTTTCTCCAGCAACTGCCCGCGCGTGAGTAGCAGCCGGGCAAATACCTGCGGGCTGTAGTCGGTCTTGGAAACCTCAGGCAAAATGCCCTTTGAAAGCTGGAAATTCGCCACCAGCGCCCGCTTGTTACGGGGCGAGAGATGGAGCGCCAGCGCGAACATCCGGCGGGCACTGGCGATCGATTCGGGAGCGACTTTGGCGGCGATGAGTTGATTCACCGCGAGCCCCGCGAGGTTCGAGGCGTATTCTTCCCGCTCCGAATCCATCATCCCGAGATCGCGGCTGAATGCGCTCTCCACAACTTTGGGCGGATCCCAAGTGAAGGATTTCGGTGGCTCCGCCAGACAGGTCGCCACCAATCCGAAGCTGAAAATCGTCGTTGCTTGCCAAATCCCCTTCATCAGCGCTAAACATCGAAATACTCCGCAACTAGGCAAGTGGCAATTCCAGAACCCATCGATACCAAATCCCAGCTCCGCTCCCACATGCGGCGGATGCTTCGTGTCGCTGCCGCAGACCCGCAGCCTATTTGTGAGGCGATCTTCCACTGGCTATCCTCCCGGCCCACCTTGCAAACTATCGCCGTGTTTGCTGCCCTGCCGGGAGAGGTCGACCTCACGGAGTTGGTCGCCTGTCATCCTGGCCACCGCTGGGTTTATCCGCGCATCGATGCGAATGACCTCAGGTTTCACGCAGTGCAAAATCCTGCGCTCGAGCTGATCTCCGGAGCCTTCGGCGTCCGCGAGCCATCCTCCGCCCTTCCTGAAATTCCGATCCACCAAATCGACGCCTTTCTCTGCCCCGGTCTCGCCTTCGATATTCGCGGGGGTCGACTCGGCCGCGGCCGTGGATTCTATGACCGGGTGCTGGCCGACGCCCGTCCGGATGCCGAAAAAATCGGTGTTTGTTTCCACAGTCAAATCGTGCCCGACACGTTTTCGGAAGCTCACGACATCCACATGGACGATGTGCTCTGCGAATATCCGATCTTCTCTAAGCCCAGTTCGGCACGTCCAACCGGAACTCCGGGATGCGCGTGAACACCCACTCGCCACTGGCCGTTTCTCCAAAAAACGCACCTTCAACCGTCGCCCCGCCGGCGACCACGTGGTAGCTGTTATAAGAAAAATCCCCTCCCGGCTCGATCATCGGCGTTTGCCCCACCACGCCATCCCCCTCTACGACCGTGACCTCGCCATCGTCTTCCCGCACCACCCACTTCCGCCCGCGGATCGTCACCGGAACCGGCGAGTCATTGTGAATTGAAATGAAATACACGAACGGATGCGGCTTTTCCGGCGGCGACTCAAGACTTGGCATGTACACCACGTCCTCCACCGTCACGCGGAGCCCTTCGAATTCCCGAATCTTACCTGCCATGACGCGCATGCTTCCGCCTGCCGCGCTGCATGCCAAGCACGAAAGCGGGTCAACGACCTGCGACGGCGCTTCAAAGTTCGACTTGCTAAATACTCATTGAACGCGTCTGTTCCATAATTCATGGCATGGACTCATTTGTATTTTAT
>CAYRLT010000426.1:0-3055 GCA_964425095.1 uncultured Luteolibacter sp. | reverse complement strand
CGTAGTTTTTCCCGTAAGCGGGTCGATGGATGAAACCGAGGTGATACTGTCCGCCGCAAGAGTCAAAGTGGAGGTGATCGGACTTGCCAGCACCGAACCAACGATTGGATTGAATGGAGCCGCGCCAGTCCCATCCCAGCCAAGGGTGATGCTGCCGACGGGTGAACGCAGAACGCCTCCTTGAGTGATTTGCGAGGCATGAACACCAAGGGCTCCTCCTGCCGAGAGCGGCAATTGGCGCACAGAGCCACCGGAGATCGATACCGTACCCTTCATCGGTTGGCTATCTGAGGTGTAGTCGTATGCGAAGATGTTAAACCGACCCGCTGTTGTCGGATGGATTTGCCCGGCATTGAGATTCAATGTGCCTGCCAGACTCAGCGTGCCATTGCCGCGAATATCGCCCGATGAGGCGTCTATTCCTATCGTTCCCAATCCATTCAGCGAAAGATTTCCAATATCAATGAGATCCGCCTCGACCGTCATTTCGCCGTCGCCGTGAGTCGGGGAAAAAAAGTAGGGAGTGGTGAGCCCTGACGCATCCGTTTTTGTGAAGAGTATCACTGTTTGACTGTCCAATACTGGCGCGGTGAAAGTCTGCCCGAGATTGACGTAACCGGAGCGCAGGCTGAGATTTCCTTGACCTGAAATAACGCCTCCACCTGAAATTCTCAGCGATCCAGGAGTTTGGATCGAAACGTCGCCATCAAATGCCACATTTCCATTGAGAGAAAGTGAATCGAAACCACCTTCCGAGAAAGTTGAAACCGTAAAGTTGCCAATGCCTTGTAGTGGTGTTCCTGAGGAATCAATTAAAGGAGCTCCCAGTCCTAGCGAGACAAAATCCGACGGCACTAGGAAGCCGCTCTGCCGCACCACCAAATTGGTCTGGGCAGTGTTGGACTCGGTGCCGACTGCCACAAAACGTCCTGAAGACATGGAAACCGAGCCGCCGGTGGCGGATGTTCCGCCAGCCCTGCCAATTAGTGTGGCATCGGAATAGAGCATTCGAGAGCCACTCAAGCTGATGCGTCCACCGTTTGAGTCCAAAGTAACTGGCACATAATTCTTACCGCTGGAAGAGTTGACGACCGCCGAATAAAGCGACTGTTGTGATGGTGGCAGATCAAGGATGCCGCTGGTTCCGGAAACATCGAGCGTGGCACCACTTTCTGCGACGATGTTGCCTGAAACCGAAATAGTGCCCCCGGCTACCACTTGGCCCTGACGGCGGTCGAATGCGTTGGAGATCAGCACAACCTTGCCGGCAGTTGATAGACTGGCAGAATCTCCGATCAGCACGGTAGGGAGCAGAGTGTTGGGATTAAGCGAGGGATAATTCGAAGCACCAGTGACTGTGATCGTTCCGCCGGGACTAGTGACGCTTCCATTTAAAGTGACGGTCTCGGCCATGAATGTGACCGCTCCTTTTGCGTCAGTTAGAACTGTGGCCCCCTCGGCAAGAACGACGTCTCCCCTTCCAAGAATTACACTTGAGAAGCTATTGGTGGATCCTAATGCACTAAAAGACAGCGATCCGGGGACGCGGACACCCTCCTCCCGGGTAATCGTGCGCAAACTGAGTTCGCCACCTGAGGTGTCTGCCACCCAACTTGAAACTACCGGATGGATGATGGCCTGCGGTGCAATAAACACACCCGTGACAAATTGTGCTGGAGTGCCGCTTGCGAGACCCACGGCAGTGATCGAGAAAGACCCGAATCCGCCCTGATTGAAAAATTCGGACGAAAGAACATTTACCCCTGTATTGAAACTTGTGCCACCGATTTGAAAGGCCGGAGCTTGAAATGTTAGGTTTCCGGGCTTGGCACCGGAGAAACCCCAGAGGGCCGATTCAAGGTTCAAGTGGCCCCCGAGCACTGCAATCTGATCCAAATCTCTTCCGGCGGAAATCCCTATTGAGCCGCCATTGCCATATGTCACAGCTCCGCGCGAATCCACGTAAACGCCGCCTGACACATTGAGTAGCCCGCCCTTGCTCAACTCCGCCGAGTAGGACTTGATCGAAACTGAACCTCCGCTCAGGAACAATGGCACCGTGCCGGGCAACTCCGAGCCCAGTCGGTCGTCAACGACAAGGCCACTGGTACTGACCACCCCGGTGACACCGAGTCTGAAAATTCCGCGTCCATCCACTGGTGCGGGGAGTGAGACTCCCACAGTGTTGTCAAGTCGGTTGATGGTTGAGAGAGTTAGATTGGGGCTATTGAATGCGAGTTTGCCCCCGGGGACCGAAATACTTCCATCAATGCCGATGATAGATGCCGTGAGCGTGATTTCGCTACCACCGGATGCAGAGAGCCTTACATTCTTTGGAACTAGAATCGAACCGTCATAGTTATCAATGGTCAACTCGCCAAAACCGCCGGTGGTCAACAGATCTGGTGACAGAAAGACATTCTCGAGCCTCTCGGCGGACAGGGGCAGCGGTTCGCCGTTTGCAGAAGTCTCAAAAGGTGCCACCGGGGATAGGGTTCCGGTAGCAGTGAAAGTCACCACTGGAGGTGTTGGCGAATAGATGGGGAAACTCCCGTAGGTCGTGTCTTGGGCTTCAAACGTGAGTTTTAGAGAACTGGCAACGGGAGCTAACGATCGTTGTTTTTCACCCGTGACGGTCGTACCCGCAAGTGAACCATCCAAAGCCATGGAGGGAGAAGTGATAAAAAGCTGACCGCCAACTGCTCCTTCGGTGTAACCTGCTTCGTAGCGATATCCTGCGGGAGTCAGAACACCGTTGTATGTTTTTTGGGGACCGAATTTTGTCGCGCTTTGTTCAGTGAAAGAGCCGTCGTAAATTCCGTCATAAACGACATTGGGCGATGCATTTCCGATATCCACTAGACTTCCACCGGTGATTAGTTGAGTAGTTCTAACCATTCCACCCTCGAACAGCGTCGAGCCGCCTGAGACATCAATGTTAGATCCTGCCTGCATCACTACGGAGCCGCCAGATTTAATCGTCACTGAACCGCCCGCCAGAGTGAGCTGGCCGACCGAGCGCTGAATGAGATTGGCGAATCCAGATACATCCGCC
>CAYRLT010000425.1:0-2226 GCA_964425095.1 uncultured Luteolibacter sp. | reverse complement strand
GGAGAAGCGACTGGCCAACGAGCAATACCGCCAGTGGCTCGTCGAACTCGTGCGGCCTCACACGGTCGTGCTCATCACCGCCCGCCCGGACACCTGGACGATCAAGACGCTCGACCGCATCGAGGAGCAAACCGGCTGGCGACCACAGGACGCGTGCTTCGCGCCGAAGGGTTGGTGGAATCCACCAGCCATCAAAGAGCATCTGCTAAAAAAGGACGTGTTCCCGATTCACGGCGATGACGCCCGCTACCTTGCCATTGAGAGCAACCCTCGGACTCGCGAGATGTATGCGAAGTTCTCCATTCCCTGCTTATGGGTGACGGCGGAAGGCACTTGCCTGACTGAGGGCACGCGGATCGTGAAGCGGTTGCCGCGACAATGAGAAATGCGGGTGTTGCTTTCGCGCCATGGATTGATAGCTTTGCGGAGTGAGGTGGAGGCGGAATCGTTTCGGACGTAGAGGGCCTGGCTGAACAAGCATGTGTCCGCCGTCTCACCTCACACTAATCGCTAACTTCCCTCCGCCGCGTTGACACCTGCCACGCGGGCATGAGTGAAGCCCAACGTGACGAGGTAATTCCACGCGGAGCCTGGCAGTTCGATCAGGAAGTGACCGCCGTGTTCGACGACATGCTCCAGCGGAGCATCCCGCAATACAACGCGATGCGGATGGTGACCTTCGAGGTTGGCCGGCGCTTTGTGCAACCCGGCACTGCCATCATCGACATGGGATGCTCCCGCGGCCAGGCGCTGCTGCCGTTCGTCTCCCACTTCGGCGCGGCCAACGATTACATCGGCCTGGAAATCAGCGATCCGATGATCGAGGCGGCGCGTCAGAACTTTACTTACCACCCTCACGGCAATCGCGTCAGCATCCAGTCTGCCGACCTACGCCACGAGTTCCCCGGTGTGACCTCCAGCCTCGTGCTCTCGGTGCTCACCCTGCAATTCACCCCTATCGAATACCGCCAGCAGATCATCCGCCGCGTGTTCGAGTCGCTGGCTCCCGGCGGCGCGTTCATCCTCGTGGAAAAGGTTCTCGGTGCCACGGCGAAACTCGATGAGGCGTTCGTGAATCTCTTCCTCAACATCAAGCGGGAGAACGGATATTCCGAGAGCCAGATTGACCGCAAACGCATGTCGCTGGAAGGCGTCCTGGTCCCAGTCACCGCACGCTGGAACGAGGAACTTCTCCATCAGGAAGGTTTCACCTCGGTCGATTGCTTCTGGCGGCATCTGAACTTCGCCGGATGGGTGGCGGTCAAGCCATGAGGCCGACATTCCCTTGCTCCTTGCCGTATGCCTGACGTTGGCAACCAGGGCGCTGGCTTGACAGGGCATGACCGGGATGGCATGTTTCCCTTGTGAAAGTAAAGACGGTCAGCTTCGAAGAGTTGCAACGCGACAAGCGCAAGGCGCGGTTGCGGGACGAGCGCCGTCTGGCCCGTGGCGAGGTGACACCGGAGCAGCTTGAGGAGGAGAATTCACTAATTCCGATGGATGCGAAAATCACCATCCCCGATTTCTGCCAAACCTTGGAACGATATTACGGCAAATGAATCAGGAGCGGGAATCTCCTTTGGAGTCCGAGATTGGCGATTTTGCGGAAATTTTGAGACCTGAGGATGCGACGGAGCCTCCTGTAATCGTAGGTGGGCATGCTGCAGGTCTTTGGAGTCGGTATTTTCTGTCACGTGGAGTGACTGAACTCGCGGAGTTTCTGCCCTTCCGAAGTAAGGATCTGGATCTCGTCGGGACTACGGGTTTGTTAGATCAATTGCATCGGCGGTTCAAAGGCAAGTTGCTTCGCTCGGAACCGCGGAGTCCGGTTTTTGGCCGACTGGATATTCCCCAGTCCGGAGGCGGATTCCTGAGGGTGGAGGTTCTCCACACTGTTCTCGGACTGGACGCAAAGGACATGAAGCGCACGGTGAATATTGATGTCGCGGGAGTCGTTGCTAGAATCCCGTTACCCCATCTGATGTTGAAGGCAAAGCTCGCCAATTCGGCGCTCATCGCTCAGGATGGCAGGCAGGATGTGAAACACACTAGGATGATGCTTGTCTGCGTCCGGGCTTTCATTCTGGAACTGCTGGAAAATCACCGGACGGGATTGATAGGAGAACGTCCGGTCGTGAATCTGCTGGAAGAAATCCGTGAGGTGATGAGTTCGCGGAACGCCGAAAAGGCAGCCAAACTCTGGGGTATCGATTTCCGCGAGGTCTG
>CAYRLT010000424.1:0-4945 GCA_964425095.1 uncultured Luteolibacter sp. | reverse complement strand
GACGTGCGTTTCGTCATCCACTATGAAGTGCCCGGCAGCGTGGAAGCATACTATCAGGAAGCGGGCCGCGCCGGTCGCGATGGCGAGGCCGCCGTTTGTGAATTGCTCTTCAACTATGCCGATACCCGCACCCAAGAGTTTTTCATCGAAGGTGCCAACCCCACTGCCGCATCCATCCGCTCGATCTATCAGTATCTGCTCAGCGAGGCTGACCGCGAATATGAAGTCCACCGAACGCTCGAGGAAATCGCTGACGGCGCGGATGTGAAAAACTCGATGTCCGTGGGCAGCGCCATGTCCGTGCTCGCCCGCGGCGGATACATCGAACGCTTCGATATTCCAAAAAAACGCATGCGCGGCACCCGCCTGCTGAAACCCGACGTCCTCACACGCCAACTCACGCTCGACGAGGCCGCCATCGAGGAAAAAGACCGCCGGGACCGGGAAAAACTCAAGGCCATGGTCGAGATGTGCTACTCACGCATTTGCCGCCAAAAGTGGATTCTCAACTACTTCGGCGAAGCCGATGCCGGCGTCTGCGGCTCATGCGATGTTTGCCGCGAGGACGGTGCCGGCGACATGCGTGCACCGAATGCCGAGGAGGAAATAGTGGTGAAAAAAGCACTCAGCGGAGTCGCCCGCATGTCACGCCGCACCCGCGATGGCTGGGAAGCACGCTTCGGCCGAGGCCGCATCGTCCAGATGTTAGCCGGCAGCAAATCCCAGGAAATCATTTCCGCAAAACTCGACCAACTCACCACCTACGGCATCCTCCGCGATAAAGGCGCAGGCTATCTCAACGGCCTGATGCGCTCTCTATCAGACGCCGGACTCGTTCGCACCGTCACCAGCGGAGAATTCCCACTCATGACGCTGACACCACTGGGCGAAAAAGTCATGCGCGGCGAAGCCACCTTCCAACTCGTCTGGCCGGATCCCGAAGCCGGCCGCAAAGAGATCGCCCTCAAAGACCACGGTCACGATGCTCAACTCTACACGATGCTGCGTGATCTCCGCACAAAAATGGCGAAACGCGAGGACGTCCCGCCCTACGTGATTTTCTCCAACAAGACTCTCGAAGCCCTCGCACGCTATCAACCCATCAACACCGAGGAAGCCCTGCACCTTCCCGGAATCGGCGTCGCAAAAATCCAACGCTACGCCGAGCCCTTCCTAGAGTCCATTCGCCTCTGGAAAAACTCCCGCCGCCGGTGAGTCACACACCTTGGACTGCGCGCAGCCTGCTGCCGCTTTACCCACGCAGCCTGCTGCGTCGAAAGATCCCGGCCACAAAAACTCCGCAGATCGGCAATTTGCAGGCTTGATTCAGCCGCCACTCCGATAAGACTCACGCAACCGATCCCATCATGGACCCTATCCTCCTCAAAACACTCCACCTCGCCGGCGTCATCGCGCTTTTCACCTCACTTGGCGCCACTCTGCTGGGCGGCTCAGGCAAAAAAGGAGCCTCCATACTCCACGGCATCTCGTTGTTGCTGATCCTGCTCATGGGATTCGCCATGCTTGGAAAACCACCGATGGATAAATACTGGTGGATGGTCAAACTCGGCCTCTGGTTATTCCTCGGAGTTGCTCCGGTTCTCGCGAAACGCAAGGTGCTGCCTGCTACGATCGTCCTAGCCCTCTCGATCGCCGCCGCAGTGACCGCCGCATGGTTGGGGCTCGCAATTGCGAAGCCGTTCTAACGCCATTCGCTGTCGGTTGACAGGATGAGAACCGAAGAAATTTACTCATTAAGATGTCACCGGATTCTCAACAAGACTTTGCACTCGCCTTTTTGAGCATCCTTTTTGAGGGCGCTCCATTTATCCTGCTGGGAACTTTGATCAGCGGATTCATCGATATTTACCTGCCTGCCGGAACGATGGACCGGTTCCTGCCGAAAAACCGCTACCGTGCGGTGATGATGGCCGGATTGTTAGGAGCGATTTTCCCGGTTTGCGAATGCGCGGTGGTTCCGGTGATTCGGCGTTTGGTGAAAAAAGGCCTGCCCGTTTCATGCGCCCTGACCTACATGTTGGCTGCGCCAATCGTCAATCCCATCACCGCCCTGAGCACCTGGAAAGCCTTCCAAGGGCAGGATGCCGCGATGATGACCGGATCGCGCATGCTGCTGGGCTACCTGATCGCCGTGGCGGTGGGATTCATCGTGCTGCGCCTGCCTCTAGTCGCAGTGCTCAAATCCAAGCTGCTCGCTAGCCTGGAAAAAAATCCAGAGCCCGCCGAATCACATCCCGAGCATCATCACGACCACAATAGCTGCTGCGGCCACTCCCATCACTCCCATAATTCCCATCACTCCCATAACCCACCAGATACCGCAAAAAAATTAGTAGCGGCGCTCCGCTCCGCGATGAAGGATTTCATCGATGTGGGCGTGTATTTCACCATCGGCGTTTCGATCACCGCCTTGTTCAACACCGGCATCGCGCCGGGCGCGGAGTGGTTAGACGGCCTCGCAAAAAATCCCGCGGCGTCACCTGCGGCACTGATGACACTGGCCTTCATCCTGAGCCTTTGCAGCACCTCGGACGCCTTCATCGCCGCGACTTTGGATAAATTCTCATGGGGAGCCAAACTCGCCTTCCTCACCTTCGGGCCGATGATGGACGTCAAACTGTTGTTTCTCTATCAAACAGTTCTAAAAAAACGCTTCATCATCTGGTTGGCTATCGGACTGTTCCTCTCGATCGGCAGTCTCTCGATGTTCTGGCAGTATCTCGTTTTCCAAATGAAATGAAACCGCACACCCGGCGCATCATCTACTCCATGGCCCTGCTCGTTTGGAGTGCGGTTCTGCTGTATTTTTACGCCAGCGGTCGCATCAACAAGTATCTAGCCACGGACTTCCGGCCACTCGCGCTCATCGGCGGGCTCGGCCTAGCAGTGGTCGGTTTATTCAACCTACTCACCGCCTGGCACGTAGCGGATTGCGGCCACGATCATGGCGGCGGAGACGATTCGCACGACCATGAAAGCGGCGACACGCATCCGCTTGCCGCGTTTCTGCTGATGGTGGTGCCGGTGGCCTTTTCGGTCGCTTGGACCAAGGATGCGTATTCACTCGCCGCTCTTTCGCGCAAGGGGCTTTATGATTCACCGGCGAGCGGCGCTTCACTCTTTTCCGCGTCATTGATCCCGGCATTGACCCTTGAGGAAATCGAGAAAAGCCACCGCAAAACCCCGGAGGGATATATCGAGTTCGATCTGATGGAATTGTTTTACGCCACGGGCGACCGCGAGGTACAATCGCTGATCGAAGGGCTCAAGGTGCAAACCGAAGGCCGCTGGATGGAGGAAAAGATGGACAATCCAAATGGCTCGCGAAAACGCCTTTACCGCTTGTTTCTCACCTGCTGCGCGGCCGATAGCCGGGCGATTCCGATCATTCTCGAGTTCGGCGCGCAGCCACCGGAGTTTCCTGAAAATGATTGGGTGAAAGTCTCGGGCACCATGAGCTTTCCCTCCGAGGCTGGATCGCTCCATCCGGTATTGATCGTCGATCAGGTGACAGCTGCCACCCCGCCGCAAGAGGAAAACTTCATGCGCAATTAACACCATGGCTTCGCCCCAAAACATCCTTTTCCTATTGCTCGGTGCAGCCATCGGGGCCGGTGGAATCCTTCAAGGCCTGTATTGGAAATCCTCCCGCTCGCCCGCAGAAATGAAGGAACTCGAAAGCCAATTCCGCACCACAGCTGAAGAGATCGTGATGCTCAAACGCGAGAACGAATCGCTCCGCTCACTCGCCCAAGGCGGCGGCGAGCTCTCTGTGCCACGCGAATTCATCGATCGCACTGAAAAAGAATTTGGCCTGCGTTTTCTATCCAATCCAGTGGTCCACCGCATCGCCGGAGAAGAACTCCGCGACCGGATCGCAGCCGCCATTGAGAGCCGTATGGGACCGTCCGGCATCGATGATCGCAAGGAATCCTATGCCCTCATCGGCTGGCTGCGTCCCGAAGACGACCTCCTTACCCAACTCACCGCCGTCCGATCCGTGGACGCCAACGGGTGGTTCGATGATGTCACTGGCGAAGGTTGGATGCTGGACAGAGCGGATTTAAAAAACATTCCCGACCAAGCGACACTCATCGGATTGTTAGCCAGGATTCTATTTCACCAACATTTCCCTCCCACCCCGGCGCATCCCGGCGATGACGCCGCGCGTGCTCGGGAAGCCCTTCATCAAGGGGCTGCCGCCGGTGCCGAGTCTCGCTTCTATGCGGAAAAAGCCCGCACCGTCGGGTTCATGCCCATGACGGAAAACAAGGACTACAAGCAACTCTTTGCCAGCCTCTCGCCCTTCCTTCAGGGGCTCACCAACTTCCCGACGACCCAAGGCAAAGGTTACTCGGATTCTATCTATGTTAGTGGCAATGAAAAACTCCATGCCGCATTTCGCAGTCCGCCGCAGACGACTCGGACCATCCTTTCCCCCGGCGCAGCCACCGCCACCATCGACTGGCAATTGCCTGCGACTCCCGAACCGCCTATCCTAACGGAGTCCGCCGGCCAACTCGGCCTCCTGCTCTGGTTGAAATCTCTCGGCGATGATCCAGCCTTGGCGGAAATCGCCGCCACTTGGCGCGGCGACGGATACCTTCTTTTCCCCGATGGCGAATCGTCGGTCGCCATCCTCTGGGACATCGAACTCGATACCGCGGAATCCGCAGACCGATTTTTAACGAGCGCCCGGAAAATCACTCAAGCCCTGGAAAAACAGGAAAATAACACCAATCGCCATCTCGGCGTCACCCGAATCTCCCCTAGTCGTCTGCGTTTCCTCAACACCGCGGAAGCCCCCACGCTGGATCGCTTCAAGGGAAAACTCGACCGATAAGGAGGCAACACACTCCGGTGATCACTCGACGGTAACGCTTTTCGCAAGGTTTCGCGGTTGGTCGATCTCGCAACCGCGGTG
>CAYRLT010000423.1:0-4485 GCA_964425095.1 uncultured Luteolibacter sp. | reverse complement strand
GACGACTTTTTGATCTTCGAAATGAACGACCCCCACGCCCCTTGACCCTGCACCCGCGAATGCGTTCTTGCCGAAGATTGCATTGATTTCGGTGCTGGAATAAATGCCGTGTAGTTCCAAGGTGTCGGGCAAGCCGGGGAGTTTTGGGGTGCTTGTTGGCGATAGAGATGTTGCCCAATCGACGACTTCTGACAGATCGCGGATGACAGATGAATTGCGGTGAAGGCGCTGAAAGGCTTCGGTGAGATTCGTTGAGCCGATAAGATTGCCATGCAGATTCCAGAGGAGTTGATAGGCAGGTTTTGCAAGTGGCTCCTGAGACAGGGCTTCAAGATTTGCTTCGGTTGCTTGAGTGAGCCTCTTGAGCCAGTCGAGGTATAGCGGGGCGCGTTGCTGGGCGGCTCGGGCGAGCAGGAGGTGGAGTTTGAAGGGAGCGAGGTCGGGGCCTTCGGGTGGTGGTTCGTGGCGGACGATTGCTTTCCACTGCGACCAACTCCGCTTGGCGAGCAACTCGATGGGGTCTTCACCGGTGGATTCTATGAACTCGCGGAAGGTAGGCGGCTGGTCGAATGGCCAGTTAGAGAAGGCGTCGCGGATGCGAAGTTCCGGGTTCTGATAGGTGCGTTTGATGCTGGCTAGGATGGTTTCGCGGGCCTGGCGTTCCATGGCGATGGCGCAGCCGCTTGGCAGGTGGGGAAATGCGTTTTCCACTTCTTCAGTGAGGCGGTGACGCTTGCCGGGAAGAAGTGAGGAAAATCGCAAGTCGTATCGGAACTCGCGGCGGCACTGGCCGACGAAGTCGAGCACGGTGAGGCATTTATCTTCGCTGGTGCGGCGCAGTCCGCGTCCGAGTTGCTGGAGGTAAACGATGTGGCTTTCGGTGGGGCGGAGGAAGAGGACGCAGTTGATTTCCGGGATATCAACGCCCTCGTTGAAGACATCGACGACGAAAAGGATGTTGAGACGGCCGGTTGCGAGGTCGGCGCGGAGTTTTTGGCGGATGAGGGAATCCGTTTCGGAGGTCAGTGCTTCCGCGTAGATACCGGCTTGTTGGAAAAACCTGGCCATGAATTCGGCATGTTTGATGCCGACGCAGAAACCAAGTGCGCGGACGCTTTTGCGATCAAACTCGCCGCTGCCGTATGGATCAGGTAGGTATTCGCGAAGTTTATCGAGGACGAGTTGGGCTCGGAGGTGGTTGGCGTTGACGAGATTCTGGAGTTCGCTTTCGTCATACTTTCCGCGACTCCAACTCAGTTGCGAGAAGTCAACCGTGGCATCGCTGATGGCGAAGTAGTGGAACGGGCAGAGGAGTTTGTCCTGCAGCGCGTCTGGTAGGCGGATTTCGGCGGCGACGGGGCGATCGAAGTGGGCAGCAACGCTGGAGCCATCGGTGCGCTCGGGTGTGGCTGTTAGGCCGAGCAGGATGCGCGGGCGGAGTTGGTCGATAATCGGATCGTAGCTTTTTGCCTCGGCGTGGTGGGCTTCGTCGATGATGACGTATTCCCAGGCATCGACGCCGTGGACTTCGTGTAGGCGTTGGGTGGTGAAGGATTGGATCGAACAAAAGACATGGTCCATTGAGTGCGGACGCAGGCCATCGACCAAGAGTCCGCCGAAATTTCCGTCTTTGAGAACCTGGCGGAAGCTGCCGAGGGCCTGTTCGAGGATTTCCTTGCGGTGGGCGATGAACAGGAGTTTGGGGTGGCGGCCGAGCTTGCGGGTTTCGTTGCGATAGTCGAAGGCGGCAATCATCGTCTTTCCGGTGCCGGTAGCGGCGATGATGAGATTGCGGAAGTGTTCGCGGGTGTCGCGCGCGAAGGCGAGAGCTTCGAGGATTTCCTGTTGGAATGGGTGCGGCGCGAGATCGAAGACGGTCAGGGGCGTGTGGCCGATGCCGTCGAAGTCCTTGCGTTCCTTGCGGATTGCATCGCGGAAGCGTTCGGGCTTTGCGCGATCGTAGGGTTCGAACGAAGGGTTTTCCCAATACGCGGAAAATTCGGCAGCACATCGGCGAAAGAGATGGGGGAGTTCGCGAGCCGCGCATTTAACAGTCCACTCCAATCCACTGGTCATCGCCGCGTGTGAAAGATTGGCTGAGCCGATGTAGGCGGTGGATAGACCGGATGCGCGTTGGAAGAAATAGGCCTTCGCATGCAATCGGGACGTGTGAGTGTCGTAGTTGATACGAATCTCGGTATTTGGCAGAGCGGCAAGTTCCTCAACCACGGCGGGATCGGAATTGCCCATATAACTGGTCGTGATCAAGCGGAGTCGACCGCCGCGCTCGGTGAATTTTTTCAGTGGTTCGCGGAGCAAGCGCATGCCTCCCGTTTTCACAAACGCCACAAGCATGTCGCAGCGATCCGCGCTCGCCAGTTCCAGTTCAATTTCTCGCCCAAGTTGTGGTAAACCAGGTGCTCCGGTGAGCAGCGAGGATGCAGAAAGTTCGGTAAGGGGGCGTGGCAAAGGAGGTGCATTCTTGCCACATAACTCTTCCAGCACTTCCTGCTCGTCCGTCCGTGTTATTTGTTCCTTCAGTAGATAGGCGAGTTCGTCACTTCGCCGTGAAACGGATTCAAGCACCGCGTTTGCAAGTTCGATCTGCCGTGCGGAATCCTCCGGGCCATAGATGCGAATCGCCTCTGATAGGCGGGCGGCAAGAAAACGCGTGAGATAGTCCGGGAGTTGGGATGGTTCGATCTTCCCGAACAACGGCACGATCTCGGAACAGTCGAGCCGATGCAATTCGTCACGCAGCTTCGCAGTAATTAGATCGTCATAGAGACCCAGTTTCAACATCTGCCGCCAGGTTGATTAGCTGACCCTGCTCCGGCGAGCGCAATCTTGAGAGAGTGATGCTGACCTTGCTGGGGTAAATTTTCGGGGCTTTATGGAAAAGTGCCGAGTTAGCAGTGATCCGAGGAGAAATCAGGGTTTGGTGGCGACGACTTTGCTGTCTTTCCAGGAAAGTAGGGGGAGGTTTTATTTGCGGGGTTTGTCATTGAGGATCGGACTCGGAAGTGAACGAGCCTCATGGTAGCTGACTTTGGATCGTTGAACCGGCTTAGCTAGAGATACCAAGGGTCGTAGAATGAGATCGATTTCGCACCCTAGCGCCTGTGCAATCCTGACCATGGAATCGAGGGTGAAGTTGGTATCGCCGCGGAGGATTTTGGTGACGTAGGCGGGGGAGGTGCCGATTTTTTCCGCGAGGGCGGTTCGTGTAAGGCCGCGGGACTTCATCATAGTCACGAGATCCTCGGTGAAGCGGATGGATGCTCCTTCCGCTTGATAGGCGTTGGATTGACGAGCGGCTTCGGCTTTGGCCTTAAGGGCGGTGAGGCGGGGTTTCATGGCTGCGAATGAAGAAACGGAGCGAGACGCTCCTTGGACGGCCTGGAGCAGGATGCTCCAGTTACTTTTGAAAGGTGCTGGCCTTGTTATTCGGTGAATTTCAGGTGGTTGGTTTTCTTGGCTGTCTCGTAGGCTTTTTTCCATTTGGCGGCGGTAACGAGTTCAGCGGGCGGGGTGGTTTGGCGTTTTTTGAGGAAGCCGTGGGTGCAGAGGATAATGCGGTTGGCATCCCAGAACCAGATGAGACGGAGGCCGCCGATGGTTTTGAATTCGAACAGACCGTCACCGAGGGTGTTGACCTTTTGTTTGTTCTTGGGGAGGCCGTGTTCGCAGGAGTGATCGAGGAGTTTGGTGAGTTTGGCGAATTCGTCTGGATGGAGGTTCGCGGCGGTGGAGAGGAAGTCTTCCGCTGGGCAATTGGAGCCGTCGGCGAGTAGGTAGATTCGGCAGGCGGGACCGGATTGGTAGAGGAGCGCTTCCATGGATACTATTTAACCTGTGGGTTAATTTTGCAAGCGGGTTTTTAAAGAAAATGCCCCGCGTGACTGGCACTTTTTGGGCGGGTCACACGGGGCATGGAAGATGAAGTGCGGCGGTCATAGACGCGCCGCTACAGGTGAGGGTTACTGGCAAGCCTCGCACGTTCCGCCGTTTAGCATGGCTTCGAGGGAGCAGGAGTTTTTCTCGGCGTCGCTGTATTCGCGGGCGGCGTTGGCGGCTGTTGCTGCTGTTTGGGTGGCCATGACTCCGCGTTGTTCCTTTTTGACGTCGATGGTGGATTTTTCGATGTTGGAGGCTTGGAGGGTGCGGAGGTAGTAGGTGGTTTTGAGGCCCTTGTCCCAGGCGCGGCGATACATGTGCGAGAGGGTCTTCATCTCGGGGGTGGCGAGGAAGAGGTTGACGCTCTGGCTTTGGTCGATCCACTTCTGGCGGCGGGCGGCGGCGTCGATGATGTATTCGAAGTCGATGCCGAAGACGGTCTTGTGCTTGTGCTTGAGGGCTTCCGGGATGTCGTCGATGGCGTCGAGCTCACCGTCGAAATACTTGAGCTGGTCGAGCATTTCCTGGTTCCAGAGGTTGGCCTTCTTGAGGTCTTTGACGAGCTCGCTGTTGAGCACGATGAAATCG
>CAYRLT010000422.1:0-11985 GCA_964425095.1 uncultured Luteolibacter sp. | reverse complement strand
TCTTCACGCCTTTGGCGATGGAGGAGAGGACGGCTTCGAGGGCTTCGTCGGCGGCGCGTTTGGTGGCGTCTTTCCCGAGTGCGGCTTGGATGGATTCAATGAGTTCAGCTTTATTCATGGCAGCGGGAGTTTGTGCGGATGTGGGATGGGGTTGGCAAGAGAAAATCCGTTGAATTTAAAGGGTTTTTTTCAAACTGGCGGCTTGACTCCGACGCGCGGTGGGGATTGAGAGTCCGAATTTTTCGGCCCCAGGGAGGATGCATGTCATATTGTTAGATGTCGTTAGGTCGCAGGCGGCCGTGGCGGCATCCGGCGGCGAGGTTGACGTGGAGGGTTGAATATGGGAGAAGCGCGTGGTTTGGAACACGAGGAAATGGAAAAGATGCTGGCCCGCAGCGTGGCGGTGATGCTCGCGGCGTCGGGAGCCCTGCCGGGACACGATGACCTGGGCGCGGAGCTGGCTTGCGTGGAAGCGGCGGAGGCTCGTGGATATTTCCTGCCGGACGAGGAGGAGCTCATCCGGCTGCGATATTCGCAGTATCTTGGATTCAGGGCGGCCATGTTGGAGACGCTCGGCGAGCTGGGTGAGGCGGCCGGACGGGGTGAGGTGGACTGGAGCGACCGCCTGCCGGTTTTTGCGGCGGCCTTTGCGGCGGGCTGCGTTTTAATCCGCGCGGATCGGTATTTGGTGGAGTTGGCGGCGGGGAGATCGGTGGTCTGGAAAAAGCTCGATGAGGAGGATGCGCGGGCGGGGATTCCTAGAAAAACCTTCACCGGGATCTATCAGGCGGTCTCGCACCCCGTGAACCTGACCCGCTTGCTGCTGGCGGCGGATTTTTACCAAAAGCATCGCGCTGAAATCCAAGCCCTGGCGGCTGATCCGGTGGTGGGGCCGGTGGTGGCGCTGCTGCTGGCGGAAGAGCCGGGGATCGAGCGGCGGCGGCGTGAGATGCTGAAGCAGATCGTATCTTACCGGTGGTTCTCGTTTCTCCGGCGGAACCGGTCGGCATGGAAAAAGGTGATGTTCGGGTTTTTCGAGGCATCCGGACGCGCGGTCGCGGAATTGCGGCAGCCGGGCGTCAAACCGTCCGGAGCGCCGAAACGGATCGCAGGGGAATTGCGTGAGGCGCTGCTCGCGCAGGTGAAGCCGGGCGATGTGTTCGTGACGCGCCACGACGATGCGCTGAGCAATCTCTTCCTGCCGGGATTCTGGCCGCATGCGGCGCTCTACCTTGGCACGTCAGCGGAGCTGGAGCGCTTTGGCATTCGAGTGCCGACCGGAGCGGTGAACGGGCCGTGGTTTCTCGAATCCAAAAAAGACGGCGTGCGAATCCGGCCGGCGGAAGAGACGCTTCAAGTGGACGCGCTCGTAGTGCTAAGGCCGCCTCTGCAGGAGGCGGATCTCGCGGAGGGCCTAGTGCGCGCGGCCAGCCACGAGGGGAAACCGTATGATTTCCTGTTCGATTTCCGAACCGCGGACCGGATGGTCTGTACCGAGGTGATTTATCGCGGCTTTCACGGGATCGGGCCGGTGAGGTTTCATTTGCGCGAAGTGGGCGGGCGATTGTGTCTGCCAGCCGAGGAGTTTTTAAATCAGGCGATGGCTTGCGGATTCCAGATCACCGCAACCGGCGGGCTGCGCGGCGACCAAGTGCTGACGGGGATGGCTGCGGAATTGGCTTTTCGCGAAAGCAGGTAATTCCGGCAGCAAACCCGCGGGCAAGCGACGATTCGTCCGATCCTGCAAATTTTTCATTAATTCATTAAAAGACCTTGCAGACATTCCGGGAGGTTATTAAAGACCCCGCGCCTGCAGCACGCGGGTATTTTCCGACATGATCCGTCGTCATCTCACACTTACTTTGCTCGCTTGGCTCTCATGCCTTGGTTCCGCCTTCGCGTCTGAGGAGGGCGGCCATCATGCCTTGCCCCTAGACGCCCAGCAACTGTTCGGCCCGTTCACGAACTCAACGATCATGGTCTGGCTCACGGTCGGTGTGATCGTCCTGTTTTGCCAAGCGGCCACCCGCAAAATGGCGCTGATTCCTTCGGGTTTCCAAAACTTCGCCGAGTGGGTATTCGAGTCGCTCTATGATTTCCTCGGCGGCCTGATGGGCGCGCACCTGACGAAGCGGGTGTTTTGGTTCTTTGGCTCGATTTTCTTCTTCATCCTCGTGAATAACTACATGGGGCTGATCCCGGGAGTGGGCACGGTGGGCTGGAACACGGTGGACAGCCACGGGAATCATGGATTCACGCCATTCCTCCGGGGGGCCAATGCCGATATCAACATGACCGCCGCGATGGCCTTCTCCTTCGCGCTGCTGTGGTTTTATTGGGCCATCACCGAAAGCGGTTTTAAAGCCTTCATCGCCCATATTTTTGCGCCAAAGGGACATTTCCACGGCATCATGCTGGCGATGATGGTGCCGATTTTCCTGTTTGTCGGCGTTTTGGAAATGATCTCGATCGCGATTCGTCCGGTCGCTCTCACATTCCGTCTTTTCGGCAACATTTACGGCGGCGAACAAACGCTTGAGGCGCTCATGGCGCTGATTCCGAAAGCCTTGCAACCGTTTCTGTCCTGGCTTCCAGCCTTGCCATTTTATTTCATGGAATTGCTCGTCGGTTTCGTGCAAGCCCTCGTTTTCACCTTGCTCTGCGCCATTTTCCTCAAACTGATCTGCGATCACGGAGAAGAAGAGCACCATTGACCCCTTTCTGCGTTCTGACCATGGCATGACCGTGGGGGCCGCTGAAAAAACCACAACCAACACCAACACAACCAAACATGTTTACTAAAGCATTTGCAGTCGCCCTCGCCGCTCTCGGCGGTGGCATTGGCATCGGCCTCCTCGGCGCCAAAGCCGCTGAAGCCACCGGACGCAATCCGGGTGCCGCCACTCCTATCTTGGTCATTTCGATCATTCTCGCAGCGCTTATCGAGGGTATTTTCATCCTCTCCGCGTTCGCCGTGCCGTTCAACTGATTCAATCGCTACCGCACGCGTCGGCTGACGCGTGCGGTGGTTTTTTCCGCTAACCTCTCCAGCCATGATCTCCTTGCTTGCCTCCGCCACCGCCGAAGCCGTTACCGCAAACCCCGGCATCCTTGAAACGATCCAGAAGACCTTTGGTCTGAACGGACCGTTTTTCATCGCGCAGGTGATCAACTTCTTTGTTGTCATTTTCGTCCTGAAGAAATTCGCCTTTGGGCCGATCCAAGCGATGCTCGAACAACGCCGCATCCGCATCGCCGAGGGCGAGGAAAAGCTCAAGCGCATCGAGAAACAACTCGCCGAATCCGAGCAAACAACCGCCGCTGCGATCGCCAAAGCCAACGACGAAGCCGTCCGCCTGATCAACGAGGCGAAAGAAGGTGCCCACGCCTTCAGCGAACAAAAATCCCAAGAAGCCATCGCCATGGCTCAAAACATCCTTGCGAAAGCCGAAACCGCTGCCAAAGCGGACCGCGACCGCCTCACCTCCGAACTCAAACGCGAATTCGGCCGCCTCGTCGCCGCCACCACCGCTCAAGTCACAGGCAAAGTGCTCACTGCGGACGACCAGAAACGCATCAATGAGGACGCGCTCGCCAAGGTTGAAGCTTGATTTGCAGCATTCATTTTCCGCCTCATGAAAATCTCCAAAGTCGCCGCCACCACCGCACGCCGCTTGTTCGGGCTCTGCCAGACCAACGGCCGCTTGGATGATGCGAAATTGCGCACGGTGGTTTCCCGTTTGGTGGAATCCAAACCACGCGACTACGCCGGCATTCTTTCCGCCCTCCAACGCCTGACGCGCCTGGACCTCGAGCGCCGCAAAGTGACGGTCGAAAGCGCGGTGGAACTCGATGAAGCCACCCGCCAGCGCGTCGTCGCCGGCCTCGCGAAACAATACGGCCCCGATCTCGTCGCCCAATACCAAGTCAATCCCGCCCTCCTCGGCGGCCTACGCATCCGCGTCGGCAACGATGTGTTCGACGGCTCGGTCCAAGGCCGCCTCGACCGCCTCACCAACGCATTTTGATTCATTCTTTGCTGAAAACTTAACTCCGATAACTAGCAAACTCCTTTCCCCATGAGCAGCATCCTCCAGGAACTCGAACAACAAATCGCCGGAATCACTTCCTCGGTCGAAAAATCAAACGTCGGCACCGTCCGTCAGGTCGGCGACGGCGTCTGCAAAGTCGAAGGACTTTCCGACGTCATGCTCAACGAAATGATCGACTTCGGCGGTGGCGTCACCGGCATGGCCCTCAACCTTGAGGAAAGCGAAGTCGGCGTCGTGCTGCTCGGCGATTATGCTGCCGTGAAGGAAGGCTCCGAATGCCGCACCACTGGTAAACTCCTCTCCGTGCCCGTCGGCGAAGCACTGCTCGGCCGCGTCGTCAACGCGCTTGGCGCACCGATCGATGGAAAAGGCGAAATCGCCTCCGTCGCGAATTACCCGATGGAGAAAATCGCTCCCGGCATCATCAAACGGAAGTCCGTTTCCGTGCCCGTGCAAACCGGAATCATGTCCATCGACGCCATGATCCCCGTCGGCCGCGGCCAACGCGAACTCATCATCGGCGACCGCGCCACCGGCAAGACCACCATCGCGGTGGACACCATCATCTCCCAAGCCCTGCAAAACAAAGCCGCCGAGCAAGGCAAACTTCAGAACCACAAGCCGCTCTATTGCATCTATGTCGCCATCGGCCAGAAGCTCTCGAACGTCGCCCGGATCCACAAGATCCTCGAAGACGCCGGCGCGATGGAATACACCACCATCGTTTCCGCCTCCGCTTCCGACGCTGCGGCCATGCAATACCTCGCACCGTATGCCGGCTGCGCCATTGCTGAATATCTCATGGATAAGGGCCAAGACTGCCTGATCGTTTTCGACGACCTTTCCAAACACGCCGTCGCTTACCGCCAAGTCTCGCTGATCCTTCGCCGCCCCTCCGGCCGCGAAGCCTACCCCGGCGATGTGTTCTACCTCCACAGCCGCTTGCTCGAACGTTCCGCCCGCCTTTCCGAAGCTGCGGGTGGTGGATCGCTCACCGCGCTGCCGATCATTGAAACCCAGGCCGGCGACGTTTCCGCCTACATCCCGACCAACGTGATCTCCATCACCGACGGTCAGATCTACCTGGAAACCGACCTCTTCTATCAAGGTGTCCGTCCCGCCATCTCGGTCGGCCTCTCGGTCTCCCGCGTCGGTTCCGCCGCGCAAACCAAGACCATCAAGTCCGTCGCCGGCACCACCAAGCTTGACCTCGCCCAATACCGCGAACTCCAAGCCTTCGCTCAGTTCGGCTCCGACCTCGACGCCTCCACCAAGAAAAAACTCGATCGCGGTGCCCGCATCGTCGAGCTCTTCAAACAAAATCAATACAGCCCGCTCGGCATGGAAAACGAAGCGATCTATCTCTTCGCGATGCAGAACGGCTACTTCGACGATGTCGCAGTCTCCGACGTGAAGCGCTTCCAAGCCGCTCTCGGCGAATTCTTCACCACCCGCAAGAGCGACCTCCTCGATAAGATCCGTAACGAAAAACCGGACCTCAAAAAGGACACCGCCATGGTCGATGCCGTGAAACAAGGAATCGAAGACTTCAAGAAGAGCTGGAAATAAGCATCCAAGTTAAACGTTATTTGTTAAAAGTTATTTGGGATTTTCAATCCTCAGCAAACTCCACTTCAGAAACTTTTAACAAATAACAAATAACTTCTAACCTTTTACGCAGTAAAACATGGCCAACCTACGCGACATCCGCCGGCGCATCAAATCCGTCAAGAACACCGCGCAAATCACCCGCGCGATGCAGCTTGTGGCCGCCGCGAAGATGAAGAAAGCGCAGGATCAGGCGCTCGCCGGCCGGGAATACGCCGCGCATCTCACGCAGGTGTTGTTTGATATCCGTCAGAACTTCACGGAAGAATCCCACCCATTCCTCGTGCACCGCGATGGTGGCCGCGAACTGGTGCTGGTGATCTCCACCGATAAAGGCCTTTGCGGCGCGCTCAACACCAACCTTGCGAAAGCCATCAAGGCACACACCTCACCGGACGCCCACTTCGTCACGGTCGGTCGCAAACTCCGCACCTTGTGCGAAAAACTCGGCAAAAAAGTCATCGCGGATTTCACCGTTAGAGATCCGGTTCCATTCTCCCAAACCCGGCCGATCGCCAAGTTTATCAGCCAACAGTTTCTCGATGGAAACTATGACAAGGTCTCCATCGCCTTCACCAGTTTCGTCAACACGATGCGCCAGGAATCGGAAGTGGTGACACTCCTGCCGATCCAAGGCCACCGCGAGGGCGAGGAACAGGCCTTCGAATCCATCGGCAGCGGCTTCTCCGTCGAAGAGCACATCAAGGATGCATTCCGCGATTACACCTTCGAGCCGAATGCCTCCGAGGTTCTCGCCGCCATCCTGCCGCTCTACATCAACTACGAGGTCTTCCAAGCCCACGTCGAGTCCCGCGCCTCCGAACACTCCGCACGGATGGTCGCCATGAAGTCCGCAACCGATAACGCGAACAAGTTCATCAAGGAACTCACCCTCGAATACAACAAACTCCGCCAAGGCGCCATCACCGCCGAACTCCTCGAAATCACCACCGCCATGAAGGCAATGGAGTAAAGTGCCGAGTGAGCAGTGATCAGTGATCAGTGCTCGCAATACCATCATCCGACTTTCCACCCCGTCTCCAACTCCACATCAAAAACTCTGATCACTGATCACTGATCACTTCACACTTCTTTTCCCATGAGCAACCAAGGAACCATCGTCCAGATCATCGGCGCCGTCATCGACGCCGACTTCTCCAAGGCCACCAAACTGCCTGAAATCTACAATGCATTGGAAATCCAATACGTCCTCAACGGCGTGGACACCAAGCTTTGCTCGAAGTGCAGCAACACCTCGGCGACGGCTGGTTGCGCGCGGTCGCCATGTCCACCACGGACGGCCTCAAGCGCGGCATGACCCTTGTCGATACCGGAAAGCCAATCGCCGTGCCTGTCGGCAAACAAGTCCTTGGCCGTATCTTCAACGTCACCGGCGACCTCGTGGACGAAAACGTGCCGATCGCCGATGCGACATTCCGTTCTCCGATCCATCGCCCGGCTCCCACTCTCACCGAGCAATCCGCCAACACGGAAGTGCTCGTCACCGGCATCAAGGTCATCGACCTCATCTGCCCGCTGCTCAAGGGTGGCAAAGGCGGCATGTTCGGTGGCGCCGGCGTCGGCAAGACCGTCGTCATCATGGAACTCATCAACAACATCGCAAAAGCGCACGGTGGTTTCTCCGTCTTCGCCGGCGTGGGTGAGCGGACCCGTGAAGGAAACGACCTCTACTGGGAAATGATCGAGTCCGGCGTTATCGCCACCGAGAAGGACGAAAAAGGCCACCCGAAACTCCACCCCGAAGGCACTCCGGTCCTCGCGGAAGGTTCCAAGGTCGCCCTTTGCTACGGCCAGATGAACGAGCCTCCAGGTGCCCGTCTCCGCGTCGCGCTCTCCGCCCTCACCATGGCCGAGCATTTCCGTGATGAAGACAACCAGGACGTGCTTCTCTTCGTCGATAACATCTTCCGTTTCTCCCAAGCCGGTTCCGAAGTGTCCGCGCTGCTCGGCCGGACGCCCTCCGCCGTGGGTTACCAGCCGACCCTCTCCGAGGAAATGGCCGGTCTCCAGGAGCGGATCACCTCCACCAACAAAGGCTCGATCACCTCGATCCAAGCCGTTTACGTGCCTGCGGATGACTTGACCGACCCCGCTCCCGCCAACACCTTCGCCCACCTTGACGCGACCGTCGTGCTGGAGCGTTCGCTCGCTGAGCAAGCGCTCTTCCCCGCCGTCGATCCACTCGCTTCGACCTCGAAGGCCCTCGCCCCGGAAATCGTCGGCGAAGAACATTACCGCGTCGCCCGTGGCGTGCAGCAAGTGCTCCAACGCTACAAAGACCTTCAAGACATCATCGCCATTCTCGGCATGGACGAACTGTCCGACGAGGACAAGATGACCGTCTTCCGCGCCCGGAAAATCCAACGCTTCCTCACCCAGCCTTTCCACGTTGCAGAAGTCTTCACCAACGTCTCCGGCGTGCTCTGCTCAATCGAAGAAACCGTCCGCGGCTTCGCCGAAATTCTCGATGGCAAACTCGACAGCGTGCCCGAAGGTAACTTCTACATGAAGGGCGGAATCGACTCAGTCGCCCGCGACTGAGTCGAATGTTGAATGATGAATGATGAATGTTGAATTAGAAGAGCTTCATCCCATTTAAAATTCAAAATTTTAAATTCAAAATTGATCACCATGCCTCTCCAACTTGATATCGTCACCCCCGAGAAAAAGGTTTTCTCGGATAATGTGGACAACGTCTATCTCCCCGGAGCGGATGGTGAAATCGGCGTCTTGCCGATGCACGCCGGCCTCGTGACCGCTCTCAAACCCGGCGAACTGCGCTACCTCCACAACGGCCAAGTCGTCACCCTCGCCATTGGCTCCGGCTTCGCCGAAGTCACACAAACCAAAGTCGTCGTCCTCACCGACATGGCCTTGGGCGAAGCGGAGATCGACGAACAAAGCGCCGAAGAAGCCATCCAACGCGCGCAGGAAAAACTCGCCGTCGTCGAGCACAGCATGGATGCCGAGGAAGTCGCCTATCTGCAAGGTGTCATCTCGAAGTCCGCGGCTGCCATCCAGTTCAAACGGAAACACCGCTGATACGAGTCGCAAGGGGCGAAACGCGTTCGCCCTCGTGTATTTGGTGACAACGAGGTGGGCTGATGAGCTTTCCATTGGCACCCCATGTGCACGGCGGACATGATCCGCCGTTCCTTGTCTTTCTTGTGCTGCGCCCATCTCACGCGGCCTGCTCCGCATTTTCTGGCAAATTGCGGTCGATTTCCCTCTTCTGTTTGCTAAGTTACAAGAGATTCACTTCTTTAGTTACGCCATGAGCAAACCACACACATCCCACGCCACTCTTCAGAAATGGGTGACAGATATGACCGCCCTCTGCACGCCCGACTCCGTCGAGTGGTGCGACGGCTCACAAGCCGAATGGGACCGTCTTACCTCCTTGATGGTTGAAAAAGGCACCTTCACCCGCCTCAACCCCGAGATACGCCCTAATTCTTTCCTCGCCCGCTCGACTCCTTCGGATGTCGCCCGTGTCGAGGACCGCACGTTCATCTGTTCCAAGCGCAAGGACCAGGCCGGCCCCACCAATCACTGGGCCGATCCCGCCGAAATGCGCGTCACCCTGAACGGAAAATTCAAAGGCTCCATGAAGGGCCGCACGATGTATGTGATCCCATTCTGCATGGGCCCACTCGATTCGCCGCTCGCCAAGATCGGTATCGAACTCAGCGATAGCCCCTACGTCGTCGTCAACATGCGCATCATGACCCACATGGGCGCACATGTCCTCAAACGTCTTGAAGATGAGGCCGCCGGCACCGCCACCAACAAGCGCGATGGTTACGGCGGATTCATTCCATGCCTTCACTCGGTGGGCGCTCCGTTAGAGCCCGGACAAAAGGACGTCACTTGGCCCTGCAGCGATGACAAATACATCGTTCATTTCCCTGAAACCCGGGAAATCATGTCATTCGGTTCCGGCTACGGCGGAAATGCACTGCTCGGCAAAAAGTGCCTCGCATTGCGCATCGCTTCCAATATCGCCCGCGAACACAAATGGATGGCCGAGCACATGCTCATCGTCGGCGTGGAAAATCCCAAGGGTGAGAAGACCTATCTATCGGTCGCTTTCCCGTCCGCCTGTGGCAAGACCAACCTCGCCATGCTCATCCCACCTCAAGCCTATCAGGATGCCGGCTGGAAAACCACCATCATCGGCGATGACATTGCCTGGCTCTGGCCGCACGAGGATGGCAAGCTCCACGCCATCAACCCGGAAACCGGTTATTTCGGCGTCGCCCCAGGCACCGCCATGACCACCAACCCGCGGGCCATGCAATCGATCACGGCCAACACCATCTTCACCAATGTCGGCCTCACCGATGATGGCGATGTCTGGTGGGAAGGCATGGACGGTGAACCACCCGCCCACGCCATCGATTGGACCGGCAAGGATTGGACGCCCGAGTGCGACCGCGTCTGTGCCCACGCCAACTCCCGCTTCACCGCGCCTGCAGGCCAATGCCCGTCGGTTGACGAAAACTGGCAAAACCCCGACGGCGTGCCCATCGACGGCATCGTTTTCGGCGGCCGTCGCGCCACCACCATGCCATTGGTATTCCAAGCCTTCAACTGGAGTCACGGAGTCTATCTCGGTGCCACCATGGGCTCTGAAATGACCGCCGCCGCCTTCGGCCAAATCGGCAAAGTCCGCCGCGATCCGATGGCCATGCTGCCATTCTGCGGCTACAACATGGGTGAATATTTTGCCCACTGGCTGGAAATGCGCCGTTACATCACGCACCTTCCGCGCATCTTCCATGTCAACTGGTTCCGCAAAGACGAGGCTGGCAAATGGCTGTGGCCCGGTTTCGGCGAAAACATGCGCGTCCTCGAGTGGATCGTGAAACGTTGCCACGGCAGTGCCGCCGGCCACGAAACACAAATCGGCTGGACCCCGGCCTTCGAGGATTTCAACATCGTCGGCTTGGATGGCTTTACCGAAGAAAACTTCAACAAAGTCATGGCCTTCAACCGCACCGAGTGGAAAGCCGAGCTGGTCAGCCAAGGCGAGTTCTTCATCGATCTCTACGATCACATGCCCAAGGAACTCATCTTCCAACGAGAGTTGCTCGCCGCACGCATGTCCTGATCCCAACAAAATCCTAAACTCATCCTATAACAAAACCGTATGCATGCTCGCCATGCGTGCGGTTTTCTGCTATCTGAAACAAGCGCGTCGGAATGCTCAATCCAGTCCACAAGCTAACGCTTGATCCCCTAACATGAAAGACCGACTGGAACTCGAACTCCGCGATGGCACACCCGTCATCGTCCGGCCCTTGCTTGAAAGTGATCGACCGCTCGTCGCCGAAGCCTACCGTCGGCTTTCACCCGAAGCCCGCTACCAGCGTTTCTGGACGCGCACCGGCGAGATGCTCGGCGATGCCATGCTGGATCGCCTCGTGCGCCAAAATCCGTCGGATCACATGACATGGTCCGTGCTGGATCCGGCCCGCGCCTTTCCGGGTGTGGGCGGTGCCAGTTGGTGGAGAAATCCCGAGAAACCGCACGAAGCGGAGATTTCCGCCATGGTGCTGGATAAGGATCACGCGCGCGGCATCGGCACTCTTTTACTCGCCGTCATGTGGCTGACGGCCTTCCGTGCCGGCGTGGAAGAATTGGTTGGCTACACCTTGGTCGAGAACCGCCGCGCCGCCAACTGGATGCGCGATTGCGGCGGCAAAGGCGATTGGGACGGTTACAAACTGGTCTTCCGCTGGCAACTCGCCGATCTCGACAGCCTCCCGGAAACCCCCGCCGCCGCCGACCTCGCGACATGGCTCGACTCCCTTTCACCACGCCTAATATGAGCGCTCCGTTCTGCAGTCCGCGTTGCTCTGCTTTCCACACCCCAGAGCAGCGCGGGTTCTGGTGCTAAAGAGGAAGATTTGGGGAGCACCCCTCCGAGGGGCGTGATAATCGGCAAATTGCCCGTTGCCTCCGAGCGGCTGCTTGTCCATTCTTCGCGAGCCGATGGTTGAAATTCCTCCTGCTGTTGAGATCAAAAACTTGGTGAAGGATTTTAAGACATCCTTCCGTCGGGAGCCGCTGCGTGCGGTCAACGGGGTTTCGCTGCGCATTATGCCGGGCGAAGTCTACGGTCTGATCGGACCGAATGGCTCGGGAAAATCGACGACGATGAAGGCCTTGTTAGGGCTGGTGGCTCCGACGTCCGGGCACTGTGCGATTTTCGGCCAGGATTCGCTCGTAGTGGATTCGCGGCGTGAGGTTGGCTTTCTGCCGGAGAATCCCTATTTTTACAAGCATCTGAGCGGCGCTG
>CAYRLT010000421.1:0-3245 GCA_964425095.1 uncultured Luteolibacter sp. | reverse complement strand
CACTAGAGCCACTCAGCGGACACAGCGTTTCATACGCTGGGTGCGGGTCTGGATCTACAAACAGGCTCCCTGGGGTGACTCCATCGCCCGTCTGAAGAAAGTCTGGGGCGGGATCTATTCATAGTTTTCCACACCGATCATGTGATGCCGGGAATCTGGACGCGGCCGGGATTTGATGTCGAGGCGCGAAATGAGTTCCGACTTCGGGCATCGTAAAAAACGGAAATTTCGTGGCTTTTTGGCTGGGCATTTGGTTCAAGCCCCTTAACAAATTTATTCATGGCCCGTTCGAAATCTGGATTCTACAGCACCATTGAGTATGTTGGCCCGCGCCCTCAAAAGCCGAAGCGCCGCAACTTTTTCGACGGCTGGGTGATCATCGCGATTGCCCTGGGCATGGGCTTCTGGTTTGGCCTGCCCTTGGTTCCCTTTCTCAAGGCGGCCCAGGTGGGCGCGTCGATGGATCAGGCGGCTTTGCTGATTCCCTCGCTGGAAAGCTCCAAGAGCTTCGGCGACGGTCTTGCCGCCGCGGCGCTTTCCCATTCCGGCGATGTCGTCACCTTCAACCCCTCCTACTACGAAATAGCCTGTCCTAACGGTGATGTGCCAGCAAATAAAGGAGTCGCCGCCGATGTGCTGGTCCGCTGCTACCGTGCGATGGACATGGATTTGCAGGTTCTGGTGCACGAGGATATGGCCGAGTATCTCCGCACATATCCGCAGCTATGGAACGCGTCGGCTCCTGACATGAACATCGACCATCGCCGGATCCCGAACCTCCAGCGCTTCCTCGAGCATAAGGGGCAAACCCTGACTCCATTAATGAAATCATGAAAAAGAACATTATCACCGCCGCTTGCATCGGCATTCTTCTGATTACGACAGCCTTTGCCAATCTGATCGACATGGGCAATGTGACGCGGGACACGAGCACCGGGCTCGATTGGCTGGATCTCACGCAGACCGCCGGAATGTCATACAATCAGGTCACCCAGCAATTGGTGCCGGGCGGAAGCTTCGCGGGATACCGCTATGCAACACTCCCGGAGATCGAAGGCTTCCTGACATCCGCCGGCGGAACCGCACCGTTTTTAGGAAGTGCTCATCTTCCGCTCAACGGATGGGTCACGGCCCTTCGCGCGTTGTGGGGGACAACTAACAATAATCCGGGCAACACCTATTCCGTAGCCATGTGGGGAAGTCCCGTTGTAGCGACTTGGGAAGAATATGTTTATGATCCCGAGACAGGTTTCTCAGAGCCCGTGGAGGTAACGGGTCAAAAGGTTCAAACCGGTATCCTGCAGGATTGGTACGATGGCGGGTTCGCCACGGCTCGGTTCGGCTTTGGGGAATATTTTGAAGAACCGGTAGATTACTCCGCTTCTCACCTGGGGAGCGCTCTGGTGAAGGATTCCCCGTATGTGGCTCCCACGGTGGTGGCAGTTTCGCCAAGCAGTGGTCCGGTCGCAGGCGGCACCATAGTGACGATCACCGGCACGAACTTCGGGGGTGTGACTGGAGTAACCATAGGCGGCGCAGCCGCAACGGGAGTGACCGTGGTCAATGCGACCACGATCACCGCGACCATCCCGGCTGGGTCGACAGGCACTGCCAGTGTGTTGGTGAGCAATACCGGTGCCTCGAGTGTGGCGAACTCATTGTTCACGTACACCGCCGCAGCCAACATCACGGCCACCCTGGCAGCGGGTGCCCTCACGGTCACCGATCTCGCGGGAGGGAATGATACGCTGGGTATCAGCGAATCCGCGGGCAATCTCGTCATCACCTCCAACGTAGGTTCAGTCATCGGCGCGAACGCGGGAACGGGTTCCGGCACCAACAGTGTGAGCATACCGCTGGGCAGCATCACCGGTTTAATCACGGTCAACGGGGCAGGTGGTACTGACGTGATCAACGTCGGTAATTTTAGTACCGTATTGAACGGCCTGACCGTCAATGGCGGCACCGGAAATGATATTCTGAATCTGAATGGCGACATCATCTTTGCTGCGAATACGAATCTCGATCTGGATTTTCAAAACGATGATGCCTCGCCCGGTACGGACAAGGTCTCCGTCGCGGCCAATGCGAACTTGATCGCCTCGGGCACCGGCACGATCACGCTGAAGATGACCGGGCAGATGGGCATGACCAGCTCCGGTGCGAGCCTGGTGACAGGAGATGGCGACATCACCATAGAGACGAATCAGCAGCTCTCACAGACCGTTGGGGACTTTTACGGGATGGCTGCGAGCAACGTGCTCATCGAATCCACCGGCAGCGGCCGCATCGTGATCAAAGGCCGCGCTGGAATCGGCGGAAGCTCCACTGCCGGGGTGGTCATTGATTCGGGCGCAATCGTTAGGAGTAACACCGGAACTATCACCATCGTCGGCACCGGCGGCACGAATGCCGGTGACCAGAACAACGGCGTTCAGGTGCATGATGGCTCCATTGTCGAAAGCACGGGCGGCGGCGCCATTGACGTCACCGGTTTCGCCGGCAGCCAGGGCATGGGCATAAGTGTGATGTTTGCTGCCAAGGTGAGCAATACAGGCACCGGATCGATCACCCTCACAGGGATTGGCGGCGCTACCACAGGGCCGATCAACTTCGGCCTTGGCATCGACTTGAACAGCAGCGGCGTTTCCCCGGCTGTCACCTGCTCCGGTTCGGGTACCATCACCATCACTGGTACGGGCGGTGCGAACACCAGTGGCGGTGCGCTGGCGCCCGGATTCTACACGGCAAATGGTGGATCCGGCACCATCCGGATCGGAAACGACGATGTGAATCCCTACTCCGGAAAGGTGGTAATCAAGGCCGACTCGATGTCCATTGCCAACGCGAACATACAGACCACAGGCACAGTCTCGCTGCGACAGAAGACGAACGGCATCTTGATCAATCTCGGTTCCCCGGACAGTGCGGGCACGCTCGGCTTGTCCGATGCTGAATTGGATCAAGTCAGCGCGGCCACCCTAGCCATCGGCGATGCGAACAGCGGCGCGATCACCATCAGCGAAATCATCAGTCCGGCGAATTACAAGACGCTGGACATCCAGCAGGGTCTCACCTTCTCGGCGACAGGCGGATTTGCCTCTGACGTCACCTCCGCCAGCGTGTTTGAAAAGGTCAGTGCCAACGGAGCGGTCTCGATCAACACCAGTGCGACGCTTACGGCGACCGCCATCGGCGGCTTTGTTCCGGCTGGGATCGATTCCTTCACGATCATCGACAACGAC
>CAYRLT010000420.1:0-12126 GCA_964425095.1 uncultured Luteolibacter sp. | reverse complement strand
AAGGGCAAACGGTTTCGCTCTGCGTAGCGCCAAAGAGATGCGCCTCCAGGTGTTGCTCGATCCCGACACTAACCCTATTAGGCACTGGGCTAAATCCAGTTTTCCGTAAGATGCGCGCTTCATGGAGACATTTGACTCTAGGAAAGAATATTTCAATTAGTTAATATACCTTAAATAAAACTTCAAAACATTGATTATCAGATAGTTATCTCATTTTTTTATGAGAATAAATAATCACTGAATTGCCCCTGATTTTCGGCGACGGCCCTTTGATTCTGCTTGGATTTGGAATTGAACTTGATGATGGATCACGCCGAATAGAGGCGCCCTATGAACCAACGCCTAGCTCCATTAGCGCTAAAGCAAATATTTTAAACGTTTGATTTAATCATTCGAATGAACCAGTTTGATGATTGTAACAACATTTGTTTGAAACGAAAATTTATCCCTATTGACCCTCAGCAAGTCACGAAACCAAAGACCCGAGATGGAATCAATCCAATACCTAGAATGACACAAGATTAGACAATCGAGGGCTTGGCAACGCTTGAAAACTGCCGCCAAGAGCATCGACAAAGCGGTATCTCCCATTAATATCCCGCCATGCGACACGCCATTTTCTCATTCTGTTGCCTGAGTCTACTGGCTTCCGGCGCTCCAGAAGCCCCCCCGAAAGAAGACAAACCCGAGCCGAAAAAAGAGCCGGAGAAAGTCATTGAACCCATGGTGAGGGAGACCTCGGTGATGATTGGTGGCAAAAAAATCCCCTACAAAGTCACGACCGGCAAACTCCAACTCAAGAAGGACGACGGCAAGGTAAGCGCTTCGATCTTCCATGTCAGCTATGAGCGGACTGATGCCAAGGAGCTTGCGGACCGGCCGGTTATGTTCGCATTCAATGGCGGTCCTGGGTCGTCGGCCGTGTGGCTTCACGTCGGCGTGCTCGGCCCTAAAATCCTCAAGCTTTCGGGCGATGGCACAGGCGCACCCGAGCCCCCCGTCCGGATGACCGACAACCCCCTGAGCATTCTGGATGTGTGTGACCTGGTGTTCATCGATCCGGTTTCAACGGGCTACAGCCGTGCGGAAAACGACACGAAACCCGGAGATTTCCATGGTTTGAACGAGGATATCGAGTCGGTGGGAGATTTCATTCGGCGCTGGATCACTGAACACGACCGCTGGGCATCGCCCAAATATCTGCTCGGAGAATCCTACGGCGGCATTCGGGCGGCGGGGCTTTCACAGCACCTGCAGTCGCGTTATGGCATGAGCCTCAACGGCGTGGTGCTGCTCTCCTCACTATTGGATTTCGCGACCCTCCAGCCGTCTGAAGGCAACGATCTCGCCTATCTCGTTTTTTTGCCCTCATTCACCGGCACGGCGCATTTCCATGGGAAAATCAAGGGTGATCGGGACGCGTTGATCAGGGAAGCCACTGACTTCGCATTTGGAGAATACGCGGCGGCCTTGCTGAAAGGCACCGCTCTGGATGAGCAAGCACGGACCGCCATCGCCAGTAAGTTGGAACGTTTTTCCGGAATCTCCGCCGAAACATGGCTGAAATACAACCTGCGGATCGACTCCACGTTTTTCCGCGGCGAACTCCTTCGTCGCGAGGGCAAGGTGCTCGGCCGTTTCGATGCGCGGGTTGCGTGGGATGCCACCGATTCATCATCACCTAACCCGGAATACGATCCATCGTATTCGTTGGCATACGGTGCTTTCTCGACCGCCTTGATGGATTACCTTGGGCGAGAACTGGGCTACAAAGAAGACCAGCCATACGAAATTCTAACCGGAAAAGTACAACCCTGGCGCTGGGACAAAACCAACGATAAAGTCAACGTCGCCAGCCGACTAGCCGTCGCGATGCGGGATAATCCCCGTCTGCGCGTGCTCATCATGGGTGGCCACACCGACCTCGCCACTCCGCCCGAGGGTATGGCCTATTCGGTCCGCCACATGCTGGATCTTCCAGTAGGCGTGCGTGGGAACATCATGACGACCTATTATGATGGCGGTCACATGTTTTATTTGAATCCACCCGATCTGGAGAAAACCCGGGCGGATCTCGTGAAATTCCTCAAGGGTGAAAAGCCCTGATAGTCTGCGGCAACCGATTGCACTCAAGTCCCCTGCCCCGCCGGGTGCGTCTATGTTCTCGTTGGCACGCCCATGTAGACCAGTGAAGTGAGTGAAGGTCCCTCCGGAGCGGCGGAACATGTTTGCCGATGTCCATGGGGAGTCAATAAGGTGGGCGAAGCGCTCTGGATTGGCACTTCATGGTCAGGGCGATCATGCATCGCCCCTCCGGAGCGGCGGAACAACTTGTACGGCGTAGCGCAGCGAAGACGGGTGTCCGCCCATATTCATGAAAAACACTGGCGTTCGATGGTGACTCACTTGGTTTGATTGCCAATTCCTGATGTTTTGCCGGATACATTCCCGGCAAACACCGGGATGGCGACTTTGAGCAACAAGGTGTAAACCATCAAACCCGCGGCCCAGATGCCAGCCATGATTTTCCATTCGGCGGCGCTCGGGATGTATTCAACCCACTCGTGAAGCGTGGATGGCACGAATCCTGGAATGATCAGGCCCATGCCTTTTTCGATCCAGATCCCTACAAATGCAAGCACACAGGCGACATCGAGCGTGCGCAGATGCTCGTGGACTTTCGGGCGCATCAAAAGCACTGCGGCGATGACCATGAATGCCAGCGAAACCCAAGTCCATGGCACCAGCGCTTTGAGTTCGCCATGGCCGAAAAAGAGATACTTGATCGCCGTGGAGTGCGCGCCGCCGGTGTAAAGGGCGACAAAAACCTCGGAACCTAACATCAAGAGGTCGATCAAAATCGTGATACGCATGATGCCGACCAGCGTCTGAATCGAACCGGGGCCGATATTCATGCGGGTCATGCGGCGGATCAATTGCAGCACGCCAATGATGAATGCCGGTCCGGCGACAAAGGCCGACGTGAGGAAACGCGGTGCCATCAGCGCGGTGTTCCAGAATGGACGCCCGCCGAGACCGCAGTAAAGAAAGGCGGTCACGGTATGGATCGAAATCGCCCATGCGATGCTTAGGAAAACAAATGGCACATACCAGCGCTTGTCCGGCGTTTCTCCGAGGAAACGCTTGTAAAGCATGTAACCGCAGATGTGAAGATTGAGCAACAGATAGCCGTTCAACACGATCACGTCCCAGGTTAGCATCGAGATCGGCCAATTGAATTTCCCGATGAACGGCAGCATGTGCCAAAATCGGTCCGGTCTGCCGAGATCCGCGACGACGAACATCAGGCACATGACAATCGACGCAATGGCCAACAGTTCGCCTATGATCACGGTATCATGCATATCTTTGTCATGATAGATATAAGCCGGAATCACCATCATCACGCCCCCGGCAGCGAGTCCGACGAGGAAGGTGAAATTCGCAATGTAGAGTCCCCACGAAACATGATCGGTCATGCCGGTGACGACCATGCCTTCCGCAACTTGGGTAGCCCATGCGTGGGCACCGACGAGAAACACACAGGTCAGGACAAACATCCAAACGTAGAACATCCAAGTTCCCTCGGTGGCCAGACGAAAGGCGAGCCGCAGGAATTTCAGATAACTGGTCGCGTGAAACTTCGCGTCGTGATGATTTTCAGTGTTGGAAATCGTGGAGTTCATGGGTGTTTTTGGATCACTCGTCGAAGAAGTAGAAGAAGCTCGGGCGGGTTCCCAGTTCCTCCTTAAGAACGAACACACGCTTGTTGTCGATGACCTTGCGAATCTCGGATTCCGGATCCAGCAGGTTGCCGAAAACGCGCGCTCCGGTCGGGCATGCTTCAAGGCAGGCAGGCATTTTCCCTTCGCGCGTGCGATGCAGGCAGAAGGTGCATTTTTCCATCACTCCCTGTGGTCGGATACGGTTGCTAAGATAGGATTGGTTCGGGTTGATTTCCTCCTTGGGAATTTCCGGTTTGGTCCAGTTGAAACGGCGGGCGTGATACGGGCAAGCGGCCTCACAGTATCGGCAGCCGATGCACCAGTTGTAATCGACGACCACGATGCCATCGTCCTCTTTCCATGTCGCCTCGACCGGGCAAACGTGCACGCACGGTGGGTTGTCGCATTGTTGGCATTGCACCGGCATGTAAAATTTGTCCGGATGCGGAACCGGGTGATCGTAATGAGCGTTTCCGTGCTCGATATCCATCGAACCCTTCTGTATTTCCAGCACACGAATATAACTGTTACCGGTTGCCCGGTCATGGTTGTTCTCATGGTGGCAGGCTTCGGCGCAACGCCTGCAGCCAATGCACACGCTGAGGTTCAACGCATATCCGAATTTAACGCCTTTTTGCGGTCGGTGGTCGCCGATCGTGACATCCGCTCCATAATTCTTTTTGGTGTCCTCCTCCAGATGTTTGAGCACGGCGGCGAGCTGCTCTTTGTCGAGTTCTCGGTAATGCTGCTGGAGGAAATCATCGACCGATAGATTGTCGCGGCTCCACGTGGCAAGCGGTGCCAGCGCTTTTGCAAAAGCGGCCGCGCCAAGCGTGACCGCCGCCCCCTTGAGCAGATTGCGGCGTGTCGAGCCACCGCGATCTATGGGCTCCTGATGGCATCCGCAGCCGCTACCGCATCCGCTGTTAGTAGGTTGGTTTTCCATGGGGGTGTGAAGTAAATCTCAATGGGAAGGTTTGCCGTGCGACGGAAGGACCGCCTCGCCGATCACCGGTTTGGGTGGAAAGACCGGTATTACCTGGGGATATGCCGGATGATGCGGATCATGACAATCCGTGCAGTGATTCCGCTCGCGGGGGCCTTGTTTCAAATCCCAGTAACCGGTCATTCCGCCGTGGCTTCCATTCTGATAGTCCCGGTATTGCGGGCCATGGCATTGGGCACAAAGTCGAATGCTTTCGGAAAAATCCAGTGACTGTCCGTCGGCGAGTTTTAACGTATTATAATCTCCCGAATTATGACAACTCAGGCAGGTTTGCGATCCGTGCGCGTATTTCAAGCCTTGGTGGAATTCCTTGAGCAAGGCCCCATCGTTCGTCTTCAAATTCGCCGTGCGGGTGTCATGACAGGTGGCGCAGGCAACCATGATTGGCTGGCCCTTCGTATCCTTTTTTCCTGAGTCCACCCATGGCACGGCTTCGGGTTTTCGGATCGTCACCGGATGCAGAGTTTCACCAATCACCTTTTCAGAAAATGCCCGCCCGGGACGAACCCGATCCCGATATTGCTGCTGCCAGGACATCCCCAACGCCCCGACAAACCAGAGCGCGATCACGGCGATCACTCCGAAAAACATCCACTTTCCAAGTCGGGTTCCTGCGGCCATGAGAATTCTTGATTCGTAACAATTGGAGCATCGACGGCTCCGATACGGAGGAGACTGAAAACAAGCGTGGTTTAAATCAAGAAAAAATATTCCTTTTATCTTGAATCAAATCAACAAGGTGCCAGAACAGCTCCCGGAAGGAAGCCAACTCCATGCCTGTGAACGGACTACTTTTGACGCTCTCGCCGGATCCCGAAATCGCGGATGCGGCGCTGGCGCGGATTTCCACGCGCCCGGAAGTCTCTTTGGGAGATGCGCAGGACCGCTGGCAACCGATCGCCGTCGACACTCCGGATGTGCGGGCGGCCCATGATTTTCACGAATGGCTCGAAGCGCTACCCGGCGTCGAGCAGGTCGATGTGATTTATGTCGGCTTTGACGAAACCTTACCCACTGAAACCGCGCCATGAATCTGATCGAACGCCGCACCTTCCTGAAAACCTCCGCGCTCGCCGCTGCCAGTGCCGCCGCAGCTGCACGCGCCCAGTCCCCTGCCCCGCCAATCGTTCCGGCGGATGGCATCCAATGGGACAAGGCACCGTGTCGGTTCTGCGGCACTGGATGTCATGTCAAAGTCGGCGTGAAAGATGGCAAAATCGTGGCCATTGCCGGCCATCCTGATGCCGCCGTCAACAAGGGCCTGCTTTGCGTGAAGGGCTACCACGTCGGTGGTATCCTCTACGGCAAGGATCGTCTAACCGATCCGATGCTCCGCCGGAAAGGCGTGTTGGAAAAGATTTCCTGGGAAGAAGCCATCGATATCGCCGCCCGTCGAATCATGAAAAACCCCGCGGGTTTTGGCTTCTACACGTCCGGGCAATCGACCATCCCCGAAGGCTACGCCGCCACCAAGTTCATGAAGGGCGGGCTATCCAACAACCACACCGAACCCAACGCACGCCTTTGCATGGCTTCCGCCGTTACCGGCTATATCTCGACTTATGGCGTCGATGAGCCTGCGGGGTGTTATGATGATCTTGATGCCTGCAATGTGCTGCTCATGTGGGGGAATAACATGGCGGAAATGCATCCAGTGCTGTTTTCCCGCATCCTCGACCGCCGGGAACGCGGCCAAAAAGTCACCATCATCGATCTCGGAACGCGCCGCACCCGCACTTCCGAGTTCGCCGATCATTATCTGGAATTCCGCCCGCAGACCGACCTCGCCATCGCCAACTGCATCTCCCAACAACTCATCGAACGCGGTGCATGGGACAAGAAATTCGTGGAAAACCACTGTGCATTCCGCGCCGATGCCGACATCACGAAACCAGATCTGTTAGGGGTCGCCATCACCTTCGATGACTTCAAAAAGCGCATCGCCGAATACACACCGGAATACGTCAGCGGACTTTCCGGATTATTCGTCGAACAATTGAAAATGCTGGGCGACCTCTTCGCAGATCCCAACATTCGCATCACCTCCACCTGGTGTATGGGCATGAACCAGCACACTCGAGGCACCGCGATCAACCGCCTTGTCCACGGCATCCACCTGCTCAGCGGGCACTTCGGCAAACCCGGCGATGCTCCGACATCCCTAACAGGTCAACCATCTGCCTGCGGCACCGCCCGCGAAGTCGGCACCCTCTGCCACACCCTTCCCGGCGGCCGCCTCGTCGCAAAGCAACCTCACCGCGAGCAGTGCGAGAAACACTGGAATCTCCCTGCGGGTCGCATCAATGAAAAACCTGGCTATCATACGGTGCTGTTATTTGAAAAATTCTGCACGCCCAAGGATAAGGGTGGCGACATCGATACCATCATGGTCCAAGTGACCAACCCCGGCCAGACGCTGCCGAACCTCAAAAAACTCTACACCGCCAAAACCGGGCTCGAAGACAAGTTTCTCATCGTTTCCGACGTCTATCCGACCGCTTCCACTGAGATCGCCGACCTCGTCCTCCCAGCCGCGCTATGGGTCGAGAAAAATGGCGCATATGGAAACTCAGAGCGCCGGACGCAGCAATGGTTCAAGATGGTTCAGCCACCTGGCCAAGCGCGTGAGGATGTTTGGATGACCATCGCCATCGCCCACCGCATGTTCGAGCTCGGCCATCCGGGCATGAAAGACAAGGACGGGAAATTCATCTTCACCTTCAAAGACGATGTTGGAAAAGAAGTGCCCGTATGGGATTACGCGCATTTCCACGACATCAATGCCGACCGCGTTCTTTACGAAGACTATCGCCCACTCACCCACATCAAACACAAGCACGTCGCGCCCTACGACGAGCTGGTCAAAGCCACCGGAATGCGCTGGCCGGTTGTCGAGCAGCCCGATGGTTCTTACAAGGAAACGCGCTATCGTTTCGTTGAAGGCGAGGATCCTTTTGTAGCCAAAGGCAAAGGGATTGATTTCTATCACTCCACCACCGAGGACGGCCGCGCACAAATCTGGTTCTGTCCGTTTGAACGCCACCCGGAAGAGCCCGATGATGAATATCCGTTCTGGTTGTGCACCGGCCGTGTCGTTGAGCATTGGCACAGCGGCACCATGACCATGCGCGTGCCCCAACTCCGTGGTGCGATGCCCAATGCTTATTGCGAAGTCAACCCGGCCGATGCCGCTGCAGCTGGCATCGGAAACGGTGATGACATTATCGTCGCCACGCGGCGTGGAGAAATCACGCTAACCGCCTGGATCAACGGCCGCGGTCGACCACCGAAAGGTTCCTTATTCGTTCCGTTCTTCGACGAAAAGCGCCTGATCAACAACATCACGCTCGATGCTTATTGTCCGATTTCCAAAGAGCCTGATTACAAGAAGTGCGCCGCCCGGATTCGTGAAGCCTAACCCAAAATGGACAGCCACGACATCGAAAGCTACTTCCGACAGCACCGCAAGACACTGGCGGTGGTCTTCCTCATCGTTTGCATGCTGGCCGTGTCGGGTTTTTTCATGGGGATGCGGCAAACTGAGCACCAGACGATCCGCAACCAAACACCGACAACGGATCAACCCACATTATCCGCTGCGGAAATCCCCACCGCACCCAAGTATCGGGAAATCCCCAACACCGAGTGGCACGCCAACCGCGATTGGAAATTCACCTTGGCCGACTTGCCGCGTGCCGTCGCTCCCCCTGCCGGACTTTCCCCAGCCTCGCCAACGGAAAACGCCGCTGCGATCGATCGACGGAAATCCCTGCGTGCCTACGATGGTGCCCCTCCCGTGATTCCCCATGCCATCGATACCCTCAAGTCATCGGCCTGCACATCCTGTCACGGCGAGAACACAAACCTCGTCATTGGCGGCAAGCGCCCCGCCGAGATCAGCCATCCCTGGATCACCAATTGCACTTCCTGCCACGTCCCGGCAGACGGTATGCGCGAGCTAACGGAACCACAGGCACAGCGGCTGGTTGTGGAGAATGCATTCGTCGGAAAATCTTCCGCCGGTCATGGTCCAAGGGCCTATGGCACCGCACCGCCCACCATGCCTCATGCCGTCTGGATGCGGCAGAACTGCATGGCCTGTCATGGTCCGGGACGCGAACAAGCGATCCGCACATCCCATCCGGAGCGCCGGAATTGTCTCCAATGCCATGCGCCCAACGCCGCCTTTGACAATCGGGAAACTTACCTAACGAATCCCAAACCGCCGATCGATTCCCCGCTGCCACTTCAGCAATGAGCACCATCAGCCGCCGTGATCTTTTCCGCTCCATGCTCGGCCGGCATGCGGAGCCCACTGCGCCATCGGTTGCCTTACCCGTTAGCGAGGAAGCCCCGCAGCTAGCCCTCATTCTGGATCGCTTCTGTCTCGCCTACCAAGGATCATTCTGTTCCGTCTGTTCGGAACGCTGTCCGGAAAACGGCGCGATCGTCGTCGAACAGGGAAAACCCTGTGTGAACCCTGATTTTTGCACTGGCTGCAAGATCTGTCACGAGGTATGTCCAGCGCCGAAGAATGCCGTGTTTCTGGTTTCCCGGAAACCTCGACAAGGCATGGTCGTTCGTCCTACCCCAGAACCAGCGAATCATGAGTGATTCCGCACCTTTACCTGATCTCCATCAATCGGAACTCGATGAAGTCACGCTCCGCCAACTTTTCGAGGATGTTCGCAATCACACCGAACTCATGGAGGTCATCCCAAAACACGCGGCCGCCGCATACGTTCCGGAAATCGCCGCCATCACCCTCGCTGAGGGGCTTGAATTTCTACTAAAAGGCAGTGTCCGCGGGCTGCAACTCCGCTACCGCCATAACGGCACGATTTGGTGGGACACCCTGATGCCCACACCGCAGAACACATTCCGTATCGTCCGCATTCAGCATGATTTTTCCGATGCATGACCCGCAGTCATCCATGCCAAGAATCGGATTCACCAGCATGATCATCAATCATGAGCGCCATGGCAGGAATCGCGCTTCGTAGATACACGGCTCCAAGCTCCACATATCCACATCACCACCTATGAAACTGAAAACTGCAATCCTACTAATCACCGCACCTGCCGTTTGCGCAGGAACTACTGAAACCGCACCCGCACCGACGGAGGACTGGATCACGCCGCTCATCGACATCCGGGCTCGCTATGAGTTTGGCGATGTGGACGGTTTGGATACTTCGCACGCCTTCACCTTTCGCGAACGCCTAGGCCTCAAAACAATGGAATGGAATGGTTTCAGCGCTTTGATCGAAGGGGAATTCTCACAAGCCGCCATCGATGACTACAACGGCGGGGCTCCTCTCGCAGATCCTGCGGTTCCTGGAAACACGGTCATCGGCGATCCCGAGACCAACGAACTCAACCAAGCATTCCTGCAATATGATGGTTACAACACCATCGTCAAATTCGGCCGCCAGCGGATCATTTATGACAACGCCGCATTCATCGGCAACGTCGGTTGGAGACAAAACGAGCAAACCTATGATGCGATCTCGCTCTCCAACAAGTGCATCGACGGACTCACATTGAATTACTCCTACATCAATCAAGTGAACCGCATCTTTGGATCGGAGGCGGGCGGCACGCTTGAAAACTTACCTGGGGATCTCAATCTCTTCAACGCATCCTACACCGGCATCGCTGGCGTCACTCTCGGAGGATATGCCTACAACATGAACTTCGATGACACTCCGGGACTGGAGAACAACACCTTCGGGCTCAGTGCCAAGGGCGACGCGTTTGGCCTTACCCTTTATGGTGAACTCGCTTGGCAAGACAAGGCGGGGCCGGTGGCCGAGGATGAGGCGCTCTATGCCCATGCCAGCGCGACAAAGAAATTTGGAAGCAACATTTTTGACTTCGGATCCCTAACACTCGGTCTTGAGCACCTCGATGCCGGTTTCAAAACCCCACTCGCCACGGTGCATGCCTTCAACGGTTTCGCCGACGTCACCGACGCGGCCCGAATTTCCGGTGCGCACAACGGACTGACAGATCTCTATCTCTCGCACACGATGCCGATCTTCTGCGGAATCAAGTGGATGAACGTCCTACACGCTCTCGGAGACAACGCGATTTCGACTGATTACGGCTGGGAATATGACTCCGTGTTGACCAAGAAGTTCAACGACAACTTCACAGCCATCGCCAAGGTTGCATTCTTCGAGTCCGAGGGCGCCGACTACACCAAAAACGCTAAGAATGACAGCCTCCCAACCACTACCCGATTCTCACTTGAGATGAACTATACCTTCTAATCCTGACACGCGGTCATTGGTGGCCGGCACAATGATCACAACGAACCCAGCCGGCATTTCCATCCGCAAAGAATTCCTTCTTCCAGACTGGCACGCGGGATTTTACTTCGTCTATGATGTATCGGCAGGCGTCAAACGCGGCGTCGCGGTGGGCGGAAGAAACACAGACAAACACGGCCATCTCGCCGATTTCCAAGGGACCGGTCCGATGCGTGCAAGCGGCATGCAGAATGCCGAAGCGCTGAATGGCTTCTGCTAAAATGCGCTCGCCCTCTTTGACTGCCAGCGCAGCATAGGCCTCATACTCCAGTTTAAGCACTGGCCTGCCCTCATGTTGGTTGCGCACCCAACCTTCAAACGAGCAAAAGCCACCGGCGGCCGGATCAAGCACGAGTTTGCGAACTGCGTTGGTGTCGATGGAAGATGATGTGATTTGAAACATGATCGTGAATTTCTACCATCATCCACCTGCGACGGGCGGAATGAAAACGACTTCATCGTTAGCCGCAATGCGGGCTCCCCAATCCGAAAACTCGCCATTGATCGCCACCCGCAAGGTCTCGGTTCCGAGTGGAAGACGGTGGCGAAAAGACAATTCCTCATAGAGCCCGGCCGCCGTGCAGGCCAATGTTTCAATCGTTTCTTCGTCAAGGCCGCGGGATTCACGAAGCTTGGCGAAATAAAGTATCTTAACACTTTTTGGTATAGCTCCTTCACGGAGCTTCGCGAAACATTCACTGAGGTCCGCAGGCGTGTTCGCATTGTCGAGCGCCGCCGGGTGCGGAAGATCGAGCATCAAGGGATCGAGAGATTCCAAAAATTTCCGCGCACAGCGTTGGCCATCGGCTAGGGCACTTGCGGCGAGTTCCAATCCAGCGGTTTCATAGATCGCACAAAGCGGTTCGGCCCGGCCATCGATCCGGTTGCGAAAACAGCTCGCCTTGCGAGTCGGATCGCGGTGTGCAATCAGGAATGTCAAGGTCTCGCGGTCCATCAGAAACAAATCGCAACCGATTACCAGCAAGGGACCACCACATGAGGCGGCGGCGGATTCCAGCGCGGCGATCGGCCCATCTCCGGGGTGTAGATCAGGAATTACTGGCAGGTCGATGGTGATCGA
>CAYRLT010000419.1:0-1855 GCA_964425095.1 uncultured Luteolibacter sp. | reverse complement strand
ATCCAAGCTGTTTTCCCTCTGGAAATCCAAGGCGTCCAAGTGCCGTCGCAAGTAAGTGTGAATGGACAGACACTCACGCTAAATGGCGCGGGTCTTCGCACTGTGACGATCGCCTTCATTCCGATCAAAGCCTATGTCGCCGCATTCTACACACCCTCCCCACTCAAGTCCGAGGAAGCCGTGCTCGCCTCCCCCGGGCCGGTGCAATTCACATTCACTTTTTTAAAATCCGTCAGCCAAGGCCAAGTCACAGATGCCTGGCAAAGCCAAATGAAGGCTAGCATGACCTACAGCTATCCCGGAGTTGAAAAAGACTGCGCCGCCTTTGTGGGAATGTTCGGCGCACTCGCCCAAGGCGGGGTGGAAATGGTTCAACTCATCGGCACCGAGACACGCATCTACGACAGCGGTCAGCTCAATGGCAGAATCCCAGGCCGTGATTTTCAAAAGGCATTTCTGAGCATGTGGTTCGGCTCAAATCCCGTTCAACAGGACTTGCAAGCAGCGCTTTTGGGAAACTGAGCCACTTCACCTTGTCAGCTTCGCCTGCACCAATATAGTTGTCCGCGTGAACAAGGCCGAATTGCTTGGCTATCTTGAAAAAATAGATGGCGAATTGAAGTCTCCCGCCATCCTTCACATCTACGGAAGCGCAGCGTTCATGCTCTTGGATGAACCGGACCGGACAAGTCTGGATATTGATGTGGCGGCCCCGTATTCCGATGTGGACGAAAGCGAACTCCGTCGGGCTGCCGAGCTTGCGGGGATTCCGCTCAATCCCGCCGACGATTATTCGTCCGACCATCTGGAGTGGATTTCGGCGGTGCGGCTCTGCCTCGCCCAACCGAATGCCGGAACGGATATCGTTCTCTGGCGGGGCCGAAATTTGTCGGTCAAAACAGGATCTGTTCCGCAACTCATCGCCAGCAAACTCATCCGCTATGACGAGATTGATCGCAGCGACATCCAATACCTCTGCCGTCAAATTCCAGTAAGGATTGATGCGGTGGAGGCCGCCGTTGGCGATCTGCCGGAACCATTTCGTGAAGACGCCGTGGTGAGGGAAAATCTGGCCAACTTCAAGGTGGATGCGGGTCTTTGGGCGTTGCGACCATGACACCCCGGGAACGCCTTCAGACCGCTTACGAGTTGGCCTTTTACCCGCCACGATTGCACAGGGCTTGGCGACAACTGCAGAAGAATCCATCCGATTCAAAGGGTGAATTAGGCGAGCTGTTGGACCAAGCTTTGCCTGAACAGGGTTATGCATCCCAGCGGGCTTTGAATCGCCTGGCCCTGTATCAAGCCAAGGCCCGCGCATTCGGCATGGTGACTTTTCTCGCAAACATCAGAAAATATTGTTCACGCCCCGAAATCTCGACCCGCGTCGTCCCGGGCAACCTCGTGCGCGATATCGGCCTGCCTCCGTTGAGTAGATACCATGCACTGGCTTTTTGACCTACTCATTGACTTGCTCATTCCATGGAGCGCACATCGCGATGACCGCTCTATTGTTGGAAAATCTCCAATCGACCGCCAGGCCACTTGGATTGCGCGAGGGCTGCTCATTTTACTAATTATTGCTGGCGTAGCTTATATGCTCTGGAAGCAATAATAAGAACGAGCCTATAGGCTCTGCTGCCGACGAGGACGTCGGCGTTCCTGGTTTGTTGCGCCGCAGCTATCTTGAACCCGAATTTTTGAGATGTTTGGCGTGCGAACCGAGGTGGTGCCTCGCGTCCGAATCTTTGCCGTGGCTGGCGGCGACTTCGGATTGTGAGGAAGATTTTGAACGCAGGATAACCCTGCGGTGTCCCATATTATGACGGCGACTGCCGCCGATGAACAATTCTGA
>CAYRLT010000418.1:0-7451 GCA_964425095.1 uncultured Luteolibacter sp. | reverse complement strand
CATCAACTAGTTCATGAAAGCACCCGAATTATTAGCCCCGGCGGGTTCGTTGGAAATGATGCACGCCGCATTCGCCTACGGCGCGGATGCCGTCTATGCCGGACTGCCGCGCTACAGCTTGCGGGTGCGCAATAATTCCTTTCGTAACGTGGAGTCGCTGCGCGAGGGCATCGATAACGCACACGCGCGCGGAAAACGGTTTTTCGTGGTGAGCAATCTACTGCCTCACAATGCCAAGGTGCGCAGTTTTATCCATGACATGGCCCCGGTGGTCGACCTCAAGCCCGATGCTCTGATCATGGCCGATCCCGGCTTGATCGACCTTGCCCGCAGCCAGTGGCCGGAAATACCGATCCATCTATCGGTCCAAGCGAATACCCTTAACTCCGCAGCTGTGCGGTTTTGGAAAAAACTCGGCCTGGCCCGCATCATCTTATCGCGCGAACTGACGCTCGGCGAAATCGCGGAAATCCGTCAGGAATGCCCCGACATCGAGCTTGAGGTGTTTGTTCACGGTGCCTTGTGTATCGCGTATTCGGGCCGTTGCCTGCTCTCTGGATACTTTACCGGGCGTGATTCCAATCAGGGCGCTTGCACCAATTCGTGTCGTTGGAAATACCGCTTGCACGATTCCGATACGGCCAGTGAGAACGGTGACTCCGCTCGCGAAATGCTGCTCGAAGAAAGCCAGCGTCCCGGCCAGTTGATGCCAATCGAAGAGGATGAACACGGAACCTACATCCTCAATTCCAAGGATCTCCGTGCCGTCGAACACGTGCCGCAGCTCATGGCTATTGGCGTGGATTCCTTCAAAATCGAAGGCCGCACCAAAAGCCCGTATTATGTCGCCCGCAGTTGCCAGGCCTACCGCCGGACGATCGATGACGCCCTGGCTGGCAGGCCATTTGATGCTGCTTGCCTGACCGACCTCGACGGACTCTCTAACCGTGGATATACCAGCGGATTTTTCCAACGTCAGTCAGTATCCAGCCACCAAAATTACGGCGACCGCCAATCGGTGGTCGGACGCGGGCGTTATGCCGCCAAAGCACTTACATGGGACCCGCAGCGAGGCCTTATGGAGGTGCTTGTCAAAAACCGCTTCGAATCCGGCGACACCCTTGAGTTGGTGCTGCCCGATGGCAATATCCGCCAAACGATCACCCGCATGGAAGATGCCGATGGCCAAGTTCTAACCGTGGCACCCGGAGATCCCCACCACGTCTGGATCGATCTGCCGCCCACGGCCGTAGGAGCCTTCATCGCGCGCTTGGAGGGCACTTGAACCAACGCCCGGCATAGATCGTGGGCGCCATTGGATTCCAGGATGAAGAGGCTTCGTGCAGTTCATCGGATACGGCCTCATAGAGTGACGCCGCAAGCGGTCCAGGCACGCTTGCAGCGGCTCACTCGTTGCCGAGTCGTTGGACGAACTCGTCCAGCAGGGATTTGAGACGTGGTTCGCGGGTGATGGCAGTGGGTTTATCGAAGCCGATCCAGATGGCGGTGGCGCCGCTGGGGCCGAGGCGGAGTGTCCAGGCATCGCGCTCGGAACCGGTGGCACCGGTGAAGGTGCGGGTGCCTTTGTTGCGATCGAGGACGCTGGCAGCATCGAGCGCGGCGGCGGGGCTGAGCGCTTGAGTGAGCTGCGGTTTGGTGGTGTAGAGGGATTTCCCGGAAGCGTCGCGGATCTCGCGGATGAGGTAAGGTTTCGGGCGTTTGCCCTGATTACCGAGGGTGGCGAGGCCGACGGACATTTCCTGCGGAGTTGCGGTGGCGGCTCCGCGGAAGAGGTCTTCGGTATCGAGAAATGGGCCGGTGAGGCCGCAGCGTTTGGCGATTCGCTCAACCTCGGCGGGACCGATCTGGCGGCCGGTTTGGACCGGCTTGCCGGGGAGCACGAGTTTGCCGCGCTCAGCGGCGGCGGCGGCGACAAAAGGCTCGAAGGCGGAGCCGAGATCACGACTGGAGCGGCGGCTGCGGTCGAAGCGGGATTGGCTGAAATTTCGACCGCCGATTAGCGCGAGGATACCGCCGGTTTTGAGTTCGGTGGTGATGGCGGAGTATTGGACGTAGGTGGGTTCGGTGCCGGAGATGTGGTCTTTCTGGACCGGGTGAGGCCAAGATTTTTCCTTTTCCAGCGCTTCGACGGCGTGATTGAGCTCGGTTTCGAGGCGTTGTTGCCATGGAGCATCCAGTGTGGTGTGGACTTTGAGTCCGCTGGCTTGCAGTTCGCTATCGTCGAGAAGCGTGTCGAACAAGTTATCGAGTTCGCGTCGGACCGCTTGAAGAGCGTAAGAAGTTTGGGTTTCACGTTGTTCCTCGTCCACGAGTTTGAGCGGCTCTGCGGCGATGGCCTCGCGGCGTGCTTGATCGATGAAGCCCATGGCGACCATGCGGTTGAGGGTCTGTCCACGCTGGTTGAGAGCTTTTTCGGGATTGCCGATGGGAGAGAAAACATGGGGGCCCCGGATGATTCCAACGATGATGGCGCACTCGCCATCGGTGAGTGCGCGGGTGGTTTTCCCAAAATACGTGCGGGCTGCCTGTTCGATACCATAGGCACCGGCACCGAAGTAGATGCGGTTTAGGTAATGGGTGAGGATATCATCTTTGGAGTAGCGCGCTTCAATGCGCAGGGCGATGGCCAGCTCTAGCAGCTTGCGATGGATTGACTTGTCCTTGTTGTCGAAAGTGTTCTTCGCCAGCTGCATGGTTAGAGTGGAGGCTCCCTGCGTGAAGGTCCCGTCCTTTAGGTTGCGTAGGGTGGCGCGAGTGAGCCCCCGGAGATCCACACCGTGGTGCTCGAAGAAACGGGCGTCCTCTCGGGCACGCAGCGATTTCACGAGGAAATCCGGGATTTCCGCGCGAGTGACGAGGTGTCGGCCGGATGCGCCGGGCGCGGCGATCTCTTCGCCCTTGCGATCATAAAATGTGATACCGACGGGGAGTTTGGCGACTTCTTCGAGATCGAAGCGCATTGCTAACATAAAGTAGAAGAAGCCGAACCCGGAGACAACGATGAGCCCTAGAAACGAAAGCTGGAAGGCGATGCGCACTGGACTATGAAGCACCTCGGGAAGCCAACGCTTCCAGAATGGGGTGGGATCGATGGGACGCCAGGTGGACATGGGGGAGGTAAATGCTGAAATGCTGAAAGGCTGAAATACTTAAGTCAGTTTTCGTTGACGGGCTGAGCGCGGAGAGGGGCTTCGTTGACGGGCAGGGCGCGCAGGACCTGGCGGGCTTCCGCGACGGGCTGGGCTTTTGGTGGCGCGGATTCGGCTTCGGTTAGATCGACAGCTCTTGCGCGGGCGGGATGAAGGGGGCAGAAATCGTTCTCGTCAAGGGCTGTGTCAGCAGGGACTTGATCGGTGTATTGAGTGTCCGCGGAGGCGCACCCTGTGGTGGAGAGTTTCCCGGAGAGGCGGCAAAAATCCATCGCGATGAGGTTGGTTTTATTGTGAAGGGCCCCGGCCTTGTAGCCGAGACGGTCGGCGGTTTTCATGATATCCACCCAGACGGGGAGAGAGATGACTGAGCCATACCCTCCCTGGATGGTTTTTTTCGGGGTATCAAAGCCGGCCCAGACGGCGCAGGTGAGTTGAGAGGTGTATCCGGCGAACCAAGCGTCTTTGAAATCGTTGGTGGTTCCAGTTTTACCGCCGCAAGGTTTGTCGAAGCCGAGGCGTTTGACGGCGGCGGCGGTGCCGCTGGTAGTGGCTTCCTGGAGGATGCGTGAAACCGCCCACGCGGAGCCTGCGCCAGCGGCTTGATAAGAAAGCGGCAGGGTGGAGAAGAGCACGTTGTTTTCGCGATCCTTGATCTCGGAAATCAAGTATGGGCGGAAGCGGACACCATCGTTGGGAAACATCGTGTAAGCGGTGGCGATTTCCCATGGTGTCGCTTCCCAGGAGCCGAGGTAAGAGGATGGATTTTCCGGCATCGGCTTGATGAATCCGGCCATGGAAGCGACTTCCTTGACCTTGCTGATTCCTGCGTGATTACCGATTCGCACCGACATCGTATTGCGGGAGCGGATGAGACCGTAGGAGATGGGTTGCATGCCGCCGAACGTGCCGTCGGAGTTGTTAGGTCGCCAAGTGCCGCCGCCTTTGATTTCGCCGGGTTGGATGGGGCCATCGCTGATCAGACTGTCCGGGCGCAGGCCTTTGTCGAAGGCGGCCAGATAGACGAAGGGTTTGAAGAGTGAACCGATCTGGCGGCCTTGGTCATTTTTGGCGCGGTTGAATCGTGATTCTTCGGCATCCCGGCCGCCGACGATCGCGAGCACCGCTCCGCTGCGGTTTTCGATGACGACGGCTGCGCCCTGAATGTAGGTGGCTTCTTCGCGGCGGTCTTCTGGCAGCTTTTGCCACGCGGCACGGGTCGGGTGAGGGTAACCGGAAAGCCGCTCGATGCTACGAAGTTTTTTATCGAGCGACTCCTCACCAATCTGTTGGAGGCGGAGGTCGATGGTGGTGGTGATTTGAAGTCCGCCAAGTTCGATATCCTCCTTTTCGAGGATGATCTCGAGGTCCCGACGAATCGCATCCATGGCATAGGATTCGCGGGCTTCGCGCCGGACTTTCGGGCGCACCTCGATGGGTTCGAGCTTTGCTGCGTCGGCCTCGGCTTGGGTGATCGCTTGGGCGGCGACCATGCGGGCGAGGGTGGTATTTCGCTCGCGGGTGGCGGCCTCCATCGATTTGAAGGGGTTGAAAGAATCCGGGCCGCGGACAATGCCGGCGAGCAGGGCCGATTGTGAGAGGGTGAGTTCGGACGGGTGCTTCTCGAAATAGATACGGGAGGCCTCGCCGATACCTTTAATTTGCCGGCCCCAATTGATCTGGTTGATGTAGGCCTCGAGGATTTCGTCTTTTTCGAGTTCGAGTTCGAGTCGCACGGCGAGGACGACTTCAAGCATCTTGCGGTCAAGTTGGCGCGGGGTGTCGCCACGTTTTTCGTTGTTTTTGAGTTGGAAAATGTCGGAGACGAGCTGCTGGGTGATGGTGGAGGCACCCTCACGCTTGCCCTGCGTGTTTTTGATAATGGCGCGGACGATGCCGATGGGATCGATGGCTCCGTGGTTGTAAAAACGCTCATCTTCACGGGCGAGGATCGCTTTCCGGAAGTTTTCGGAAACTTGGTGCAGCGGGACAACCACGCGCTTTTCTCCGTGAATGCGGCCAATTTCCTCACCGAGACGGTCCAGGATGATCGTTCGCTCCGGCATGGCGTGAATCCGAGTGAGATCGTAATCCCGGGCGCGAAACCCGTAGATGACGGCGACAAGAATCAGCCCGAACAGGCCGACTAGCGCCGGATAGCCGACACCACGGGCGAGGCACTTTAAGGGCAGGCTGAGCCGACGGGTGAGGAAATTCAGCAGGTGAAACGGCCAGAGCAGTAGCAATGACTCCGCGCCCGGACCACGGGAACGGGCGGCGGCGGGCTCGTTCTTGCGGCGTTGGTTGGTTTCCGGCGGGTTGCGTTTGGGCATCGGCGAGCGCATCCTAAACGAAGCGGTGGCAACGATCCACCCTTCATTCCATTCATCATTCACTCAGAATTTGCACATTTCGAACATTTAACTGGATAGTCCGATTTCGGAAGCTAAATTGCTCCTCAAAGCACCAATCATATGAGCCTACACGCCCAACTCAGCCCTGAAGCACTTCAACGTCTTCACGCCCAGCGCAGAAACTCGAGTATTTCTTCGGTCGCGATTGCGGTTTTAACAGTCGTTCTCGTCGCACTCTTGCTCGGAGTGTTCCTTTTGCCGAATATGGCGAAAGACGTTCCGGTGATCGTCACCTACAAGTCCAACATTGTAGAGGAAACGCAGATCACGGAGAAAAAAGTACAAACCAGCATGGACCGCAGGCCGTCCTCGCCGTCGTCATCGATGGCCAAGGTCATCACCGCCGCCACCACTTCCGCCACAGCGATTCCCACGCCAGACGTGGATGTTTCTACTCCTTCGCTGGATTTTGGCGACGGTAACGATTTTGGTAGTGGATGGGGCTCTGGAGAAGGTTCTGGCGGAGGATTTGGAAACGTCCCGTCCACCATGAAAAAACGCTGCTCCAAGCAAGACCGTTTGGCACGCCTACAAGAATCCGGTGGCACACCAGAGTGCGAAGACGCGGTGATCAACGCCCTCCAATGGCTCAAGAAAACCCAAAATGCGGATGGCAGCTGGGATGAAGCGCACCCCGTCGCCATGACCGGTTTCGCACTTCTCGCCTACCTTGGTCACTGCGAAACTCCCCAATCTGAGGAATATGGGGATTCGGTCTCGCGTGGCATCACCTACCTTGTCAATGTCGGTCTCAAAAACAACGGCAGTCTCACGAACAAGCCCGCAAATTCGATCCAGTGGGTCTATGATCATGGTATCGCCACTTATGCCCTCGCAGAGGCCTACACCCTCTGCCACAGCAACAATGTCAATATCCCGGACCTCGATAAGGTCACCGAAATGGCAGCTGAAATGATCATGAAAGGCCAAGCCGATAGTGGCGGCTGGTTGTATAAGTATGAGGGCTCCCCCAATGACGGTGACAACTCAGTTGGGTTCTGGCAAATTCAGGCACTTAAAGCCAGCAAACACACTGGGTTGATGAGCGAGAGCAAACTCAAAAAACACGCCAAAGGGGCCCTTAAATTTCTCGATTCCGTCCAAGGCAAAAACGGCTCTATCGGCTATCACAACAATCCAGACCAAAGCCCTGGCTTGACTGGTGGTGGTGTGCTCGCATTTCAAATCTGGGATGGCTCATCCAAAAACATCAAGAAAGGGGTCGATTACATCGATAAAAATTCGGATTTCAAATGGGGCACTCCAAGCGCCAACCTCTACTACCATTATTACAACGTGCAAGCGATGATCAATTATGGCGGCAGTGAATGGACTAAATATAACGGACTCTTCCGCGATGAGCTGCTCAAGAATCAACAAAAAGATGGCTCTTGGGTCCAAAGTGTCGGCGACCACGGTCCCATCAACACGCACATGGCCACCTGCTTGGCCACCCTCATGCTGGAAGCTTACTATCGCTTCCTGCCCGGCAGCGCCAAATAACGCTTAGCCCTTCGTTGGTCTGAAAACTCTGTCCTCATGACTTGGCAGCAAGTCATGAGGTTTTTTCTGAAAAAATTACCGGTGGTTACACCAATTGTCTTGCAAACCGGGGCTGAGACAGCTTTCCTCCGCCCCCAACCTTAAACTAAGGACGGTCTGGCGAATGCTGGATCCATCCCCTACGACCATGAGCGATACCAAAGAAATCAACGTTAAAGACTATCAACTCCACGAAGGAGACACCGGCAGCGCCCCCTATCAAGTGGCCCTGCTCACCAAGCGGATCTTCCATCTCACGGACCATTTGCTGATCCACAAGAAGGACTTCTCGTCCCGCCGCGGTCTCCTGACCTTGGTTTCCCAG
>CAYRLT010000417.1:0-2450 GCA_964425095.1 uncultured Luteolibacter sp. | reverse complement strand
GGATCGCTTGGCAAGCTTACTGGGCTACATGATGCCGCAGTGAATACGGATGTGTGAGGGGATCAGCTGCGGAAATTCAGTGCCGTGTCAAACAATGCGATGATGTTGTCGGGCGCGACGTTGGCTTGGATATTATGAATTGGCGCACAGACGAGGCCGCTGCCGGGCGCGAGTATGGCGAGGTTATGCTCGGTTTCGGCGGCAACTTCGGCGGGGGTGCCGTGGGCGAACGTGCCTTGGGCGTCGCACGAGCCACCCCAGAAAGCAATCTTGCCGCCGAACTCGCGCTTGAGCCGCTCAGGATTCATGCCAGAGGCAGAGGTTTGCACGGGGTTCAAAATATCCACGCCCATCTCAATGATCGATGGCAGCAGTGGTGCGATAGCGCCATCGGAGTGTAGCAGGACTTTCCATGAGGTATTCGCGTGAATCCAATCCAAGCCACGTTTGTAGGCAGGAAGCAGGCGTTCGCGAAACATGCTTACGGATAGAAACGGCGCATTCTGTGTGCCGAAGTCGTCGGCGATCTGGATGACTTGCACACGGTCGCCGACAGCGGCGTGGAAACCCCGCAGATTTTCGATCCATGCGTCCACAAGCTCCGCATAGAGTTCATCCACGTATTCCGGCTCGGAGGCGAAGGTCATCATCCATTCTTCAAAATCGCCCTGGCCGATGCCGTTAAACAATTCGTAGGGCGGGCCGAACGCAGCGATGACCGCTTTGTCGGTCTGCGTGAAAAGCGCCTCGGCCTCGCGGTGATAATGATCGAATGTGGCGTTATCCACACGGGGCGCGCGCCAATGTGAGAGGTCGGGATGAAGCGCGCCGGGATATTTCTCGAAGCGGTCGAAGTAAAATCCAGTGCGCGGCATCGCGGCGATGTCCTCGTTGTTACGCTTAAGCACGAGGCCTCCTTTGCCGTCGGATTCGGGATTGAAATCGCCTGGCACTTCGGCAAGCAGACCGTCGGGAAACGTGAGAGGCTTCCAGTTTTCGTTGCGAATGCCGAAGGCGACTGCCGGACGATTCAGGGCCACGCAGTCGGAGCCGAAGCGTTCCGCCACATCCTGTTCGATTTCAGCGAGCATCTGATAGACGTCAAAGACGCGAGGAGGATGGGGATTGCCGAGACCGAGCCGTTCGCGTAGTTTTACATACGCCCAAACGGATATGCCGGATTGTCGGGTGCCGCCGAAATCAATTGGCACACGGTCGACGGGTTGGTGGTGGATGGCGGCGATGATGCGTTCGCGCGAGGTCATGGGAAAAAGCGAGAGAACCTGTTTATTTCACTCGGATTCATGTCCAGAAACCAGCCTCATCCGCATGCATCCTTCAGCAAAAACCGAGCATTGCTTGCTGCCGTAGGCATAGTTTCTGCCAGGTGTGTTTTACCTGCGTTGAACGCAGGCTTTTGCTCGACAATGCGCATCCGGCGCGGACGATGACGTCATCATGGACGCAAGAATCACCTCGTTATTCTGGCTGGTATTGGCGGCGCTGGCATCTGCCGAAGCGCCGACACATCCGCAACTGAGGCCCGAGAACATCCGTGCGGCTCTGGATGATCCGGATGGTGATCTTGCGCGCTTGGCCAAGGGAACGCTGGGCCCGGCCGGCGGTAACCAGTTATTCTATTTTCCCACGCATGATCAGCCAGCGACTCCCGAGACATGGGGATTCAAATTTGAAAATATCGATTTCAAATCCGGCGATGGGACGCCGCTCCACGGGTGGTTGATTCCCAAGCGAGGGAAGAAGACCGCCAAAGGGACGGTGGTATTTTCCCATGGCAACGCCGGCTCGATGGGTCATCACCTGGGTTTTGTCACTTGGCTGGCGGAGGCGGGTTACAATGTGCTGATGTATGATTACCGCGGCTTTGGAAAATCCGGGGGCAGTGTGGACCGGCGGGGCATGGTGGATGACGTCAAAGCTGCTTTTGCCTATGCCGCCCAGCGTAAGGATCTCGATGCCAGCCGACTGGTTTCTTATGGCCACAGCCTCGGCGGCGCGAAATCCGTCACCGCGCTCGGGGAGTCTCCGGTCAAGGGACTGCAGGCGGTGGTGATCGATGGCGCTTTCGCTTCCTATCAGTCGATGGCGCGCATCGTCGGCGGCCGCCTCGGAGAGAGCCTCGTTACCGACGAACTCGCACCGAAAAATTTTGTTGTAAAGCTCAGCCCGGTTCCGTTGTTAGTGATCCATGGCGCGCGTGATGAAGTGGTGCCGTTCTCACAAGGGCGGCAGTTGTTCGAATCCGCCCGCGAGCCAAAAACATTGTTTGAAGTGGAAGCCGGGCGCCATGGAGACTCACTTTCACGCGATAACGGCGCATTCCGCAAACGCATGCTAGTGTGGCTTGACGATGCCATGAAACCTTGAGCTTTTGGGCAGCAAGGTTTGTTAAAACGAGACGTCGAGTCCGGCGGAGACCTGCCATTGCG
>CAYRLT010000416.1:0-4377 GCA_964425095.1 uncultured Luteolibacter sp. | reverse complement strand
CCACAGCATGGCGGTCGCCTGCATTGGATTCTTAAATTGGTCTGCAAGCATGGTCACTAGGAAATATCCCGTGCCGATGAGCAGGCTGATCACTAGTCCGCTGGACGTATCCCGCCGCCGCGCACCAAGACCTAGCGGCACCGCGACGAAGGCGAAAGCAAGGCAAGCCATCGAGAATGAGTAACGCTTGGTGATCTCCGATCCGAGCTTGAGCTTTTTTGAGGTTGAGAGTTCTTCATTGGTCATCATCGCCTCGCGAATCTCCCCATTGGTCATGGTGCTGGCCTGCAATCGCCGATGCTTCGGAGTTTTTAGATCGATCAGCAGCGGTTCGGCCTTCGCTGCGAACACCATCTCGATGCTGCCATCGGCCTTGTGAGTCTCAAAATACGCGTTTTCGAGCTTCACGCGCAACTGACTCTTCGCCTCATCCACGGCAAGCGCGGCGCGTGCTGCATGGACATAGGTACGCTCACGCAGATCGGAATCCGGGAGTTGATAGAAATGAAAACCTTCCACCCACTCACCGCTTTTGCCCTCAATCAGGACTTTTTGGACGTCGCTTCCGCTGCCCCTGAAGTTTCCCTGTACCACGCCGGGTTTCAGGAGTGAGTCGGGATCGCGGGATGCCTGCTGATACAACAACTGAACCGAAGACGCCTTGGAGCGGGGAATGACGTTGGTATTCAACCATAAACTGACCAGAGAAAGAAGGAAGCCGATCACAAATACCGGGGCCGACAACCTTACCAAGCTGACTCCGGCGACACGAAAACTCGTGATTTCCTGATGTGCGGAAAGCCGACCGAAGACCAACAATACCGCAGAAAGGAACCCCCACGGTAACGTATACATCAAAGAAAGTGGCAACACGCTGATCACGAAGCGCAGAACCAATGCCAACGGTGCTTTCTGGTCCACCAGCAGTGGTTGGATTTTTTTGAATAAATTTCCAAGAACCAAAACCAAGCCCAGAATCAACACGGCATACAAGGTGCCCAAAAGCACTTGTTTGCCGATGTAACGGTCCGAAATCCTCATGAAGTTGACGCAGCCTGATGCAAGCCCTTCAGACTGTCCAGACAAGAGAAGGAGGATCGGGCATCCGCCCCTTGCCGTGCATGGCCCGCAGATGACATCATGCGGGCAAGCTGGACATTATGCAGGGAACGCGGAAACCATGCGCCTGATCTCACGCATGGTTCGGCGGGTTTCATTCTGCCATTCCTGAAGCGTTTCGCGTGAAACCGAAACCCGATCCGCAACCGCTTTTTCCAACTCGTGATAGTTCGCCGTGAGGCGCTCGACCATTTCATGGACGGCGACGCTGACCCGCTGGGCGGAGACATGGCCGTGATCGCGAAGCTCAGTGAGATGTTGCTCGGCCCGCAGACGTGCCTCGCGCATTTCGGCGAGCAGAATCCGACTGTCAGGAACGCGGCGCAGTCCCTCGACAAGTCCCAGTTTTGAGAGCGTCCAAATCGTCCACTTCGAGGGATCCCACTGCCAAGGCTTCACGCCGTTGCGATAGTCGTGCTGGAATTCATGGTGATAATTGTGATAACCCTCGCCGAATGTCAGAAACGCCATGACCGCGCTGTCCCGGGCACTGTGGCTTGATGAATACGGCTGTCGACCCACGGTGTGGCAGAGCGAGTTGATGAAAAATGTGCAATGCTGGGCCACAACGATGCGGGCGACGCCTGCAATCAGAAACCCGCCAAGTGCCCCGGTCCAAGGGTCCATGCCATTGAAGAAATTCCAACCGTATCCGAGCACCGAGGGGATGATGAGCCCCACGACTAGGCCAATCCAATGGACGTATTTGTATTGCCACATGACCAGCTTGTCCTTCCGCAGATCGTTGACGTTATCCATCGGCGGCTCAGGATTGAGCTTGAACATCAACCATCCAATGTGGGCCCACATGAATCCTTTCGAGATATCATAGGGATCTTCGTCGTGGTCGACGTGTTTGTGGTGGCGGCGATGATCCGATGCCCAATCAAGACAGGCATTTTCAAATGCGCAGGCCCCGAAAACTAGCGTGAACAAGCGCACCGGCAGTTTCGCCTTGAAAGAAAGATGCGAAAACAAGCGGTGATATCCCACCGTAATGCTCATCATCGTTGCGACGAGGTAAAAGAAAAACATCCCGAATTGAAACCAGTCGATTCCGAATTTCAGTAGATAAATAGGCAGGCCGATCAAGGCGATCAAGGCGGTGCCAATGAGAAACGAACTGGTGATCCAGTTCACTCGATCGAAGGGAATGCGATACATGATTGTGGGATTAAGGGAAGGTAAGGGGTCCGGTATTTAAGTGGTGCGGATCGGGACGATGCCGTGCCCAACCCACTGCTGCCGCCTTCCTTAGTCGATGACCATCCAACGCGCAACCTCCCATTTTTTCCAAAATAGCGAAGGGTTCTGTCTTGACAAGGTGTGAGCCAAAGCCCATCAACCGCGCCCGACCAAAATTGCGGAACCCCATTAAACCAACCAACAACATCGCATGCGAGGAGTGACTCTGAAGAAAGGTGAGCCCGTTGACCGCGCGCTCAAGCGCCTTAAAACGAAACTGGATACCGAGGGTATCCTTGAAGAAATGCGCCGCCGCCGCGCATTTGAAACCCCCACCGAGCGCAAACAGCGCAAACTCCGGTCCGCTTCCAAGCGTAATAAAATCCGCTGGCGCTACTCGAATGCTCCCGCTGGCGCCGAGCGCTCCGTAGCCGCTGAATAATTTCTCCGGTTCCGCAAAACCAGGAAATAAACGGGCACCGCAAGGTGCTCGTTTTTTGTGTGTCTATCCGGAGACCTAATCCTCGAAATTCTCAGGATTTCGCCGTTCCGCGGGTCTTGGGATGGCTGCGCTCGTAGGGCGATTCGCCGGCGGCCAAGCGAATTAGCCGTTCGGCGCGCGTCCGCACCACTTGTTGGATCAGATACCCAGCATAGACGGCGGTCGCCGTCATCAATGTGATTCTTTCGAGATGTTTCATCTGTAATTTGTTTTTTCGAAATTGGGCCCCACCGCAGCAAGCGGATCATTCAGTCACCTCAAAGGGCTACTAAAAGTAAGAAACGCGGAGCCAATGGCAAGTCTAAATTTACACTCAATACGACACGGCGCTACCAACTACGCTAAATCTGCAAGGGAAACGCTTTCTGATGCTCATCGCGATACTGCGATGGTGAAAGGCCCTCGATTCGGCTGAAAACCTTGCCGAAATGGTCGGCGGTGCGGAAGCCTGCCTCGATCGCCACGTCCTTCATTGACGCGTCAGTTTCGATCATCCGTCGTTTGGCGCGCTGCAAGCGCAAGCGGGTGATTTCCCCGGCAATACTCTTCCCCATGGTCTCCCTGAATCTTCGCTCAAGGGTCCGGCGGGTGGTCGCCACCGCCACCGCGACGTGTTTGACTTGGATCCGTTGGTGGCCGTTTTCAGCAATGAAACGCAGCGCCTTCGATACAAGCGGGTCGCTGACGGCATAGACGTCGGTTGATTGTCGTGGAACCAACTCCGCCGGTGGCACCAATTCGGGCTCGGTTGGTGGTGGGTTGCCCGCCATCAGGCGGTCGAGCATGGCCGCTGCCCGGTAGCCGACCTGCCCGTAGCTCAGGTCGATGCTCGTCAGGCTGGGCGAGGGAGCGTTGCAGATTTCAAACTCGTTGTGAGTGCCTACGATCGCCACATCCTGGGAGACGTGCAGACCCTTAGTGCGGCATACATCGATGAGAAAGCGGCAGAAGAGATCTCGGCAGACCAAAATCCCCATCGGAGGTTCCCAAGTGGCGATCCATTTCTCCAAGTTTGTGACAAATTTTTCCCAAGCGCGCGAGTTTCCATGGGTGCAGGTTCGGCTTACGAGGTGGACGGAGCAGGGGAATCCTTCGTTTTTAACCACATTGCGGAACCCGCTCAACTGTTGCTGTGAATCGATATCGCGCAAAAAACCGAGGTAACCGAACTTGCGGAACCCCCGTGCCAGAAGATGCTCGGCCGCCATCGCTCCGGATGCCTCGACATCCGCAAATACACTCGGCAGTCCCTGCGTCGGCGAGTTCATCCAGACGTTGACCAGTGGCACGCCTGCTTGCCGAGTCGCCTGTGCCAGTTGGGTGGTGGCGCGGGCGATCACTCCGTCATACGGAATCGTCCCGAATTCCTGCTTTAACATTCGGTCGGCAGCCGGATTGATCGAGCAGTCCCAACCCGCCTCATCCGCGTATTTTTGGCAGCCCGCATAGACCTCCAGATGGCGCTTATAGCCCCAGTCGAGATCCAGTGAGATCGCAACGCGTCGGGAATGGGTTTTTTTGACGGGTTTCATGGTGAAGGTCTGGAAATCAGTTATTGCGTGACGGGTCGG
>CAYRLT010000415.1:0-13494 GCA_964425095.1 uncultured Luteolibacter sp. | reverse complement strand
CTCGGACATTGTGCTGGAGGTCCATGCCAACCCTGGAGATGTCACTTTGGAAAAAAACGTCCGTTTTCTTGGCCCCAATCCGCAATCACTCGAATCCCCGAAACCCTGAATCAGAATGAAAACCATCGCCGCATTCATCTCCCGAAATCCATGGATTTATATTGTGCTGGCCTTCGTGCTCTTGCTAGGAGCGTGGTCCACCCTGATTTCCGTGGCAGTGAAATACGCTCCACAGCAGATCGAAGTCAGGAAATGAATTACAGCTGTCTTGTTGTATGACCACCGTTGCCGCCCTTGTCGCCGGACTCGCCACCAGCCTGCATTGCGCTGGCATGTGCGGGCCGATCGCCTGTGGTTTAGGGACGCTGGCAAAATCTGAGAGTGAACGACTCACCGCAGCCTCGCTCTATCATGGGACACGGTTGCTCTCCTACGGCATCATCGGCGGAATCTGCGGCACTCTCGGCCAGCAACCTCTCAAATGGTTTTTTGATTCTCCGGCGGTGTTGCTGCCCTGGGTGATGGTGCTCGTGTTGCTGATCATGGCCCTCGGCTTGGACAAGAAAGTTCCGCGGCCCGCGATCTTGAATCGCTTCACGGCGCGCGCACGATTCAAAGCCTGTAAACTCTCCGCTTATGGCGGAGCCTCGGCGATGGGCTTGCTAACGCCATTCCTCCCTTGTGGTCCGCTTTACCTTGTGTTTGGGGCCGCCTTGTTAGCGGGCTCGGCTGCGAAGGGAGCCGAGTTCACGCTCGCATTCGGACTGGGCACGGTGCCCTTGCTGTGGCTCGCCCAGCACCAGTTCCACCGGATACGCGCGGCGCTGACTCCTCTTGCCATGAACCGTCTGCGGCGCGGACTCGCTTTGGTCACGGCGTTGATGCTCGCGTGGCGTCTCCACGGCACGGTTCCACCAGAATTTTACGGGCGGAAAAATGAACCTCGTCCTGCCACTGAGGAACTTCCTTCGTGTTGTCATTGATCCTACGGGCGTTGCTCTGCTGGGTGTTGATCTTTTGCTGCCGAAGTCAAATCACAGACGGGATCGAGTTTGATGCATTTTCGCGGGAATTGGTTCGCGGCAGCCATGGCAAATGGCTAAGCCATGGCCGTAAACATGTCCAAACCGGGAACCAGTCTAGAAGCGAGTGAGCGGGGAGCCGCCGAAGTCGGACTGGGCGGGCGTTTGGCCGGACTTTCGCTGCCACGGCAAGTGCTGGTCCTAGCGCTCTGGCCACTCTTGGAGCAAGTGCTCGCGTTTTTCGTAGGAATGACCGATCTCTTGATTTCCGGACGGATGGTGGAAGGCGCAGAGCGTGTGGCGGTGTTGGATGCGATGGGCTTGGGCGGATATGTCGGGTGGTTTTTCAACATCCTACAAGGAGCGGTGGCCACCGGCGTGATGGCCTTGGTTTCACGCGCCACGGGTGGCCGAGACAGCAAACTCGCGAATCGCGCTTTGGGTCAAGGGCTGTGGTTGGGAATTGCCGCAGGATTTGGTTCGCTGATTATCCTGCAAGCCGGAATCCCGCTGCTCATCCACTGGATCGGGCTGAGTCCGGCGGCTGCGGAGAAGGCGGAAATTTACCTGCGAATCCTGGCGATTTCCGGGCCGTTTAGCGGTGCCTTGTTCGCTGTGAATGCAGGCCTCCGTGGCTCGGGCGACACTCGAACGCCGTTTCTAGCAATGATCGTGGTCAACGTTGTGAACATGACGTTGAGCTGGATCTTTGTGTTCTCCTCATCGCCGCTGGGAGGACATGGGGTGGCGGGCATCGCGGGAGGAACGGTGATCGGTTGGATCGCCGGCTTAATGACCTCCTTGCTGTTAGTCGGACGTGGAAAAAAAGACGGCTTGCACTGGAACCGCAAAGACCTGCGTCCGGACGGAGTGACGATGGGGCGTATCTTGCGAGTTGGCATGCCGCAGGCGTTGGAAATCGCTGGAATGTGGATGATCCACGCTTTCGGCATTCGGGTGATCGCCGGCTTGCGCGATGAGGGCGCGCTGGGAGCACATATTCTGGCGATCCGCGTGGAATCGATGAGTTTCCTCCCGGGCTTCGCCATCGCAACCGCAGCGGCCGCCCTAGCAGGCCAGTATCTCGGCGCTCAATCGCGAGACATGGCGGTGAAGGCGGTTCGACTCTGTTGGAAATCCGCAGTCGTGCTCATGGGAGTGATGGGGATTTTCTTCGTTTTTGGACGGGAAATGCTGATCGGCTGGATGGCTCCCGGCAGTGAATTGCATCTGCACCTAGCAGCTCCGTTGCTGGTGGTCTGCGCTCTTACCCAACCGTTTTTCGCAACCTGCATCATTCTAAAAACCTCCATGCGCGGCGCGGGCGCGACACCCATTGTGATGCGCTGGTCCTTCGGCAGCATGCTTTTCTACCGGGTGTTGCTGCTATGGATGCTGCAGCACTTCACGCAAGTCACACTCACAGGCGTGTGGATTGTTTTCGGCCTCGATCTTGTAACCCAAGCGGCGATTTTTTCGCGCCTCCATTTCAAAGGAAAATGGCTGGATGCACAGGTTTGATCCGCTCAGCGCGGCAACCACCATTTCCGCGACTGGATGCAAGAGGTTGCCGCCATGAAATCCAAGCGTCGGAAAAGGTTTTTACTTCACCCCATTGATCCGAAATTCAAGCCCCTCAGGTTTCCAAACTCCTTGGCTTTGATTTGGGAATTCCAGCTTGGCACCACTCCGTTTCTACCCAAGAATCACATCCATGCAGACCTCCTCATTTCTCAAAGACCTTTTCGACCTCTCCGGAAAAACAGCCGTTGTCATCGGCGGAACCGGTGAACTATGCGGAACCATGGCCGTCGGCCTCGCACGCGCCGGTGCCGAAGTCGTGCTCGGCGGTCGCATTCCCGAAAAAGCCGAAAAACGCCTCGCTGAAATCGAAGGCTACGGCGGCAAAGGATATTTCGTGCCCGTCGATGTCACCTCGCGGGAATCCCTCCAACACCTGCTCGATACCGTGCTCGAGCGCTCCGGCCAAGTGGACATCCTCATCAATGGCGCCGGCACCAACTCCCCCACCCCGTTTCTCGACATCCCTGAAGAAGAATATCAGCGCATCATCGACACCAACCTCAGCGCAGTCTTCCGTGCCTGCCAGGTTTTCGGCAATTATTTCATCAACGAATCACGCGCCGCTTCGATCATCAATCTCGGCTCCATCTCCGGCCTCACTCCGCTCTCACGCGTCTTCACCTACTCGCTCTCCAAGGCCGCCGTCCACAATCTCACCCGCAATCTCGCCCGCGAATGGGGTGACAAGGACATCCGCGTCAACACCCTCGTCCCTGGCTTCTTCCCCGCCGAACAAAATCGCAAGATCCTCGACGAATCCCGCGTCCTCGACATCCTCCGCCAAACCCCCGCATCTCGCTTCGGCAACGCCGACGAACTCATCGGCGCAACTCTCCTCCTCGCCTCCGCCAAAGCCGGATCCTTCATCACCGGCATCGAAATGATCGTCGATGGCGGATTCAACGCGATGACAATCTAATATCGATTTCAGCTCATAAAACCCGGATGATTTCGATTGTCGCCGGACCACCTGCCACAGCTTCAGCAGGAATGCGCGTGTCGAATGTGGCAAAACGTGCGTCATTAGCCGCAGCGAGCGCTAGCAAATACAAATCGGAAACTCTGGATGGAGTGAGCGCGATCGGCTGCAACAGAACATCGTCAACCAGCAAGGAAACCTCCTTTGCGCAGGATTCAGCATCCACATTTCGAACTAGGTCACGCAAAACGTTCCGGACCCGAGCGCTCGTCCCGAGACAGTTCGGGTATTTCGGTTGGCTCGCCACTCGAATCACGCCATTGATTACATGGGAGCAAATCATCATCCGCAAGGGAGAGCGCATCTCATACCAACGATGCGCGGCCTCATGATGAATATGCATCGGATCCAGCAAGGCCAACAGGGCATTCACATCCAGCAGGATACGATTCATGGAATTTCCTCCAATAATTCCTTCACAATCTCAGGCGTGACCGCACGCGCTCGCTTAGAAACCGGAAACAAAAGGATTCCATTGCGCTCCACGGGTGCTTGAGCGGCAGGCGTCACCGCACGCCGCAGCAGATCGGAAATCACAACTCCCAAGGGCTTTCTCTCTTGGGCGGCCAATAATTTCGCGCTCTCAAGCACATCGTCATCTAAATTTAGAGTCGTCCTCACAAAGAAGACATCACGCATCACGCATCACACGTCAAGTGATTAAAGAAATCGTAGAAGGCATGTCTCGCACTTGCACGTCTGCGATTCTGTGAGTATTGCCTCCGACCCGGCGGGTTTCCGCCATACCCCATCTCTCAAATGATCAAGTGGATCCTCCAGAAAATCGTCGGCAGCAAAAACCAGCGCGAAGTGCGCCGCATCCGCCCGACCGTCGCCCGCATCTGCGAAATCGAAGAAACTCTCCAACGGGAGCCTGAGGAGAAAATCCGCGAAATGACCCGCAATTGGCAGGCGTTTTTCGCCCGCTACCACGTCCTCGACGCCCCGGCGAAACCTCTCATCGAACTCATGTCCACTGATGAACTCCGCGACACCGCCGAGTCCATCGAAGCCCGCCTCGCACCCCTCCGCGATGAATTCTCGTCGTTGCCATCGCAAGTCCTCCCCACCCCGGAATCGATCGAAGCCGCCAAATCCGCCTTCCACGAAGCCGAAGCGGAATTCCCAAAATTCCGCTCCAAACACCTCGAACGCATCCTCCCCGAAGCCTACGCCGTCGTCAAAAACGCCGCCCGCCGCATGTGCGGAACCATCATCACCGTCAATGACCACCCACTCCTCTGGGAAATGGTCCACTTCGACGTCCAACTCGTCGGCGGCATCGCCCTCCACCGCGGCATGATCGCCGAAATGCAAACCGGTGAAGGCAAAACCCTCGTCGCCACCCTCCCGGTTTACCTCAACGCCCTGACCGGTCTCGGCGTGCACCTCGTCACCGTCAATGATTACCTCGCCCGCCGCGATGCCGACTGGATGGGCGCGCTCTATCGATTCCTCGGACTCACCGTCGGTTGCATTCAAAACCAAATGCCACCATGGGAACGCCGTAGTGAATACGCCTGCGACATCACCTACGGAACCAATGCCGAGTTTGGCTTCGATTACCTCCGCGACAATGGCATGGCATCCACTAAGGACGAACAAGTCCAACGCGGACACTACCTCGCCATCATCGACGAGGTGGACTCGATCCTCATCGACGAAGCCCGCACGCCTCTGATCATTTCCGGCCCGTCTTCCCACAGCTCACACCAATACGATAAGTATAAACCACTCGTCGAACAGTTGGTAAAACGCCAGACCCAACTCTGCAACGACGTCGCCACCGAAGCCAAAAATCTGCTAGAATCCGGCGATAAAGACGGTGCCGGCCGCGCCCTCTTCAAACTCAAACTCGGCCAACCGCGCAACCGCCAACTCATGCGCTTCATGGAGGAACCGGACATGCGCCGCCTCCTCGAAAAAGCCGAACTCTCATTCCACCAAGACGCCCAGAAAAAGGAACTCTTCGAAATGAAGGAAGAGCTCTATTTCGTCATCGATGAAAAAGGCCACGACTCAGACTTGATGGAAATGGGCCGCGAATACCTCTCTCCCGGTGACCCGGAATCCTTCACTCTCCCCGACCTCGGCACTCTCTACGCGGACATCGATACCAACCGCGATCTCACCGACGAACAGAAAATCGCCGCCAAGGACGCACTCCAGGTCCGCATGGATTCGCAGGCGGAAAAAATCCACAATATCTCACAACTCCTCAAAGCCTACTGCGTCTTCGAGAAGGACGTGCAATACGTCGTCAAGGACGACAAAGTCATCATCGTCGATGAAAACACCGGCCGCGAAATGGCCGGCCGCCGCTGGTCGGACGGTCTCCACCAAGCTGTCGAAGCCAAGGAAGGCGTCTCCATCGAGAAGGAAACCCAAACCTTCGCCACCATCACCATCCAAAACTATTTCCGACTCTATCAAAAACTTGCGGGCATGACCGGCACCGCCGAGACCGAAGCCGCCGAGTTTCATGATATCTATCGTCTCGACGTTCTTCCCATCCCGACCAACCGGCCTAACTGCCGCGTCGATGAAAACGACCAGGTCTTCAAAACCCGCCGCGAAAAATTCAACGCGGTCATCTCCAAGATCGAGGAAGCCCACACCAAAGGCCAACCCTGCCTCGTCGGCACCGCCTCCGTCGAGTCCTCGGAAACCCTCGCCCGCATGCTCAAACGGGCGAAAATCCCGCACTCGGTCCTCAACGCGAAATTCCACGAACAAGAAGCGGAAATCGTCTCGCTCGCAGGCCAGTTAGGTGCCGTCACGGTCTCCACCAACATGGCCGGCCGCGGCACCGACATCAAACTCGCACCGGGTGTCCCTGAACTCGGCGGACTCTTCGTCATCGGCACCGAGCGCCACGAATCCCGCCGCACCGACCGCCAACTCCGCGGCCGCTGCGCCCGCCAAGGCGACCCCGGTCGCTCGCAATTCTTCATCTCCTTCGAGGACGATCTGATGCGCAACTTCGCCGCCGCCGACCGCATGACAGCCATGATGGAACGCTTCGGCATGAAAGAGGGCGAGGCACTCGAACATTCATGGCTCAATAAATCTGTCGAAACCGCCCAGAAACGCGTGGAACAACGCAACTACACTTGGCGCAAACGCGTGCTCGATTTCGATGATGTCATGAACATGCAACGCGAAGTCGTTTACGGCTATCGCAACGAAGTGCTCACCACCGAAGTCCCGCGCGATCTGGTCACCGAAATCATCGAGGAAACCATCCCCGCAAAGGTTCACCAATACCTAAGCGACCGCGATGACGACATCCCGGATTACAAGGAACTCCTTCACTGGGTGAACGCCACTCTCCCGATCAGTGTTACCTCCAAGGACTTCATCGAGGGACAAAACGAGGAAGCCATCTCCTCCACCCTCGTCGCCAAGGTGAAAGAAGCCTACGAACTCCGCGTCGGCAATCTGCCCATGGAAGTGCTCGACCAAGAAGAGCGCCGCATGGTCCTCGTCGCCATCGACAAACAATGGCAGGAGCATCTTTACAACATGGACGCCCTGCGCGAAGGCGTCGGGCTCCGCGCCCAAGGTCAGAAAGATCCGCTCATCGAATACAAAAACGAGGCCTACAACCTGTTTGTCACCCTGATGGATTCCATCAAACAGGAAGCCCTCCAAAACCTCTTCCGCTCGGCCGCCAACCTCGAAGCATTCCTCAAACAACTTCACAGCGCGCCCAAACAACTCCAAGGCGGTGAGGAAGCTCTCACCCGCGACAACATCGGCAAGGCCGGAAGCTCGGGAAATCTCGATATGGCCTCCATCCCTTCACCCGAGGGCACCACGCTCAAACTCAACCTCCCCAAGCGGAAACCTAGCTTCGACATCGAAACCACCGGCCGCAACGCCCCCTGCCCTTGCGGCTCTGGCAAGAAATTCAAACAATGCTGCGGCCGCGAAGCCTGAGCCTTGCTCTCTTGTGCCGAATTCGCATATTTTGCGGAACTCTCGGCGACTCGGACCTTTTCAAACACCCCATTTGACAAGGGGCACAGGTTTCCTCTAGTTTCTCCGCCCCGACGCAGATGTCGGTCCCATTTACCATGAACATTGTTGTCGAGAAGCTGCCTAAGTGCGTCGCCACCCTTCGCGTTGAAATTCCTGCGGAAACTGTCCGAGTCGAACGGAATCAAATCATCCGTAAATATTCCAGCAAAGCCCGTGTCCCCGGCTTTCGCACGGGTAAAGCACCCCTCACCATCATCGAAAAACGCTTCGAAAAAGAAATTTCCGAAGAACTCAATGAAGCCCTCTTCAATGAAGCCTTCGATGCGGCGATCAAGCAGGAAACCCTCAAGGTCCTTGAGTTTGGCATGCCCCAAGACCTGACCCCCCTCCCCGACGGCGGCATTTCCTTCATTTCAATCCTGACACTCGCCCCGGAAGTCACCCTCCCAGAATACAAAGGCATCTCGGTCACCGTTCCACCAGTCGCCGTGCCGGATGAGGAAATCCAAACCCAACTCGCAGCCTTGCAAGAACGCTTTGCCGACTTCAAAGACCTCGAAGGCCGCGCTGCTGCCATGGGCGACTTCGCCGTGCTCGACTACTCTTCAACCGTCCAAGGCAAGCCGACCGAAGAATTTCTAGGCAAACCCGCAGGCTATCTTTCCGGACGCGAAGGTTTTTGGGTCCGCTTGGATGAAAAAGCCTTCCTCCCCGGATTCGCAGCTCAACTCGTTGGCATGAACCCCGGCGATTCGAAGGAAATCACCGTCACCCTGCCCGAAGATTTCCCAGTGGCCGATCTCCAAAACCACGAGATAGTTTTCAGCACCACGCTCAAGGAACTCAAGGAAGCTGTGCTCCCTGCGCTCGATAACGAACTCGCCGCCAAGCTCGCCCCCGGCAAAACCATGGACGAAATCACGGACATCATCCGCGAAAACATGCAGGGCGAACGCGGACGCAAGATCAACGACATGAAAGTCAATCAGATCGTCGCCCACTTCAACGCCTTGGTGGACTTCGAACTTCCCGAAGAACTCGTCTCTCAGGAAACCCAAAGCCAGGCGGACGCCATGGTCCAACGCGGCGTGCAGTCCGGCATGACCGAGGATGAAATCGCCTCCCAACAAACCGAGATTTTCGCCAGCGCAGGTCATCAGGCAATCTCCAACCTCCGCACCAATTTTATCCTTCAGGAAATCGCCCGGGCAGAAAACATCACCGCCAGCGATGCCGAGTTGGTCAATCACCTCGCTCGAATCGCTCAATCCCGCAAAGTGGCGCCCAAAAAATTCATCAAGGACGTCCAGCGCTCCGGCCGCCTGCCCTCGATCCGCAGCTCAATCATCACCGGCAAGGCCATTGACTTCCTCATCGAGCACGCGAACGTTACAGAATCGGCAGAAACAGCCCTCACCGAAGAATAACATGACCTTCAATTCCATGCCTTCATCCACTCCACGTAACAGCTACTATGTCCCCGTCGTCATCGAACAAGATGCCCGCGGCGAACGCTCGTTCGACATCTATTCGCGCCTTCTCAAAGACCGCATCATCTTCATCGGCACACCGATCGATGATTTCGTGGCAAACTCGGTGATCGCGCAGTTGCTCTTCCTGCAAATGCAGGATCCCAAAAAGGACATCCACATTTACATCAACTCGCCCGGCGGATCGGTCACAGCCGGCCTCGCGATGTACGACACAATGCAATTCCTCACCTGCGATGTGAACACCTATTGCATCGGCATCGCCGCATCCATGGGCTCGGTCCTGCTCACCGCCGGCACCAAGGGCAAACGCTTCTGCCTGCCAAACTCCCACGTCATGATCCACCAGGTATCCGGCGGCGCTCAAGGCACCGCCTCCGATGTCGAACGCACGATCGGCTTCATGTTCAACCTGAAGAAACGCCTCAACGGTATTCTCGCCCACCACACCGGCAAGACCATCGAACAAGTCGAACATGATTCAGACCGCGACAATTACATGACCGCCGAAGAATCTGTTGCTTATGGCCTCGTAGATAAAGTTCTCGAAAGCCGCAAACAACTCCCCGAAGCCGTCGCCGCCCTCGCCGTACCAAAAAAATCCGACGACTAATCCACCCGTTTCAGCGTTTCAGCTTTTCCCAATTTTAGCTTTTACCCAAAATCCATGGCCCGCGCGTCCAATCTCACCATGTGCTCATTCTGCGGAAAGAGCCACTCGGAGGTCAAAAAACTTATCGCAGGCCCTGGGGTCTATATTTGCAACGAATGCATCGATGTCTGCTCGAACATCCTCGAAAAGGAACTCGGCGGAGCACCTGCCAAGGGGAAAACCAGCGCGGAGAAACCCGGATTCAAAATTCCCCATCCCGCAGCCATCCTCGCGAAACTCAATGATTTCGTCATCGGCCAGGAAAACGCCAAAAAGGTGCTCTCCGTCGCCGTTTACAATCACTATCAAAGACTCCGCCAGGATCATGTAAAGCTTGATGAAGAGTTCAAGGATGTCGAAATCGAGAAATCCAACATTCTCTTGTTAGGACCCACCGGATCCGGCAAAACTTTACTCGCCCGCACGCTCGCCCGCGTGCTCGACGTGCCATTCTGCATCGTGGACGCCACCACCCTAACGGAAGCCGGATACGTCGGCGAAGACGTGGAAAACATCATCCTGCGCTTGCTTCAATCCGCGGACTTCGATGTCGCCCGCGCCGAACGCGGCATCATCTATGTGGACGAAATCGATAAAATCGGCCGCAAAACCGAGAATGTCTCGATCACCCGCGATGTCTCGGGCGAAGGCGTGCAACAAGCACTCCTCAAAATCCTCGAAGGCACCGTCTGCAACGTCCCACCCCAAGGCGGCCGCAAACATCCGCAACAAGAATACATCCAAGTCAACACCGAGAAAATCCTCTTCATCGTCGGCGGCGCCTTCGTCGGCCTCGAAGACATGGTTCGCCGCCGCCTCGGCAGCAATACGCTTGGGTTCCACGCCGGAAACGACAAGGAAGACCTCAGCGATCCATCACTCAACATTCTCGAAAAAGTCCAACCCGAGGATCTCCTTCACTTCGGCCTCATCCCCGAATTCATCGGCCGACTGCCGGTCATTTCCTCCCTGCGCAAACTCTCTGAAGATGAACTCATGTCCATCCTCACCGAGCCGAAAAACGCCCTGATCAAACAATACGGCAAACAACTCGCAATGAATGGCGTAAAGCTCCGCGTCACCCGCGATGCCTTGCGCGCCCTCGCCGAGGAAGCCGTCCGCCGTGGCACCGGTGCCCGAGCACTGCGTTCAATCTTCGAACGCATGATGCTCGAAGTCATGTTCGACATCCCATCCCGCGACGACGTCGAAAGTGTAACCATCAACCGCCAAGTCGTGCTCGGCGAACGTCCACCCACGATCCGCCGCAAGCGCGCGGATCAGGACGCCGCTTGAGTGATTCCGTCGCAAGACAAGAACACGCGGCTTCATAGTCGGGTGCCACACCGTGACTGAACCGCTTGTAGCGGCGTCTCTATGAGCGTCGACGCCCAAGCTCCGCGCGAAGCCATCTTCCTCTTGTGTCTTGCATCTCATCGTTTTGTGTCTTCCCCACCACCAAACGGCAGCATCCAGATTTTCTAACGGCTTTCATCCGGAAAGCAAATTCCTTGGCAATAAATTCACCCACCTTGACCTTCCACAAAACCGATCCATCACCCAAAATATTGCCCCGCACAAAAAATGTTCTTATGAACACTCTTTGTGCCATCCATCTACCAGCCCCGCCGCCCTCGCGCCTCCCCACTCTGGCAACTCCTCACCGCCGCTTGGGAAACCTTCCTCTCCTGCTACGAGAAGAAACACCGTCCCACCCTCGGCCCGCTCCGCCCTAACGTCTTCACCGCCGTCCGCAACTTCCTCCGCTGCGGCGATCTCGCCTCCGGCTTCCTCCGTTTCCACTGCCCGGATTGCGGCCACGAACGCATTCTCGCTTTCACCTGCAAAGGCCGCCACCTCTGCCCCGCCTGCCACCAACGCCGCGTCCGCCAGACCGCCGATTGGATCGCCACCGCCGTCTGTCACGAAGTCCCCCACCGCCAATTCGTCTTCACCATCCCAAAAATCCTCCGCGGCATCTTCCGCAAACGCCGAGACCTCCTCCACCTCCTCTTCAAAACCGCCACCGAAACCCTCCAAGAAATCTTCCGCACCCGCCTCAATCTCCCCGATGGCAAACTCGGAGCCATCGCCGCCGTCCACACCTTTGGCGACTACCTCATCTTCCACCCCCACCTCCACGTCCTCGCCGCTGACGGCCTCTTCACCCCCGACGGCCGCTTCCACTGCATGCCCGCCGAAGACCTCGCCCCCGCCATCGAACTCTTCCGCCACCGTTTCCTCCAAACCCTGCGCGACGGCAAACACATCAGCCCTAGCCGCCTCGCCGACCTCCTCTCATGGAAACATTCCGGCTTCAACATCCACGACGGCGGCGAAAAACCCGTCCCCGCCCACGACACAGAAGGCCGCAAACGCCTCGCGGAATATCTCCTCCGCCATCCATTCTCCCTCCAGAAAATCACCTGGAACGCTACCACCCAAACCGTCATCTACCGCTCCAAGCGCCACCACACCACCAAGCGCAACTTCGAAATCTTCAAAGCCCCCGACTTCATCGCCGCCGTCATCGACCACCTCCCGCCCAAAGGAAAACAAACCGTCCGCTACTACGGCCTCTATTCCAACAAATCCCGCGGCCAACAATCCCTCATCCCCGACCGCATCATCCAAGCACCCTCTTCAAATCAACAATCAGAGATCAACAATCATCAATCGGAAATCCAGAATTCCCAATCAGAAATCCTCCTCGTCCCGGCCCCACCAAAACAATCCGCCAAATCCATGCGCCCCCTCTGGCGCGACATGATTCTCAAAGTCTGGGGAGCCGATCCTCTCCAATGCCCGTGCTGCAAAGCTCCCATGAAACTCGTCGGTGCCGTCAAACGCCCCGAGCAAATCGAGTTCTTCCTCCGCCTCCATGGCCTGTGGGAAGGCATCATCCAGCTCCCACGCCCACCGCCACCGCCGCCACCTTTCGACATCGAGACCATGGAACCCATCAAGCCACCCTGGCAGGCAATCAAAGAATGGATCCCCGACGACGAACCGGATCTTGACTGGTTCAACCGTTCGCGGAATCCATCCGATCCCGATCCTGAAGGCTTCGACCAGCGCCCCACATGGAAACCAGACGAAATCCAATTGGACGACGGCCGAATCCTGGTTCTCGAATACACCTGACAAGCAGGAAGCTCATCCGCCAAAAAGCCGCCGCCAAAAGAAATCTTGGCAAAGCGGCCCGGAGAGCTACGCTCGCGGCGAATGAATTTCCCTCCGAAATCTCCAAACTTGGCCAAATACCGGCGAGGCTTGGAGTTTTTTCTTACCGAAACACTGCCCACTGTCGCACCGAAGCACTTCTTCCGCCCCCTTTTCCCCCGCAACCCCTTTTTCCCCGCCTCCGGTCCGGCCAATCGCTCTTTCAACGGCCTTCACCCCAAAAGCAAATTCCTAGCATTCATTAACCGGCCAACAATTCATCTTAGGGCTAAGACACAAAACATCATAAATACAATGGCAACAGCATACGTAAGCGTTAAATATAAATACCGCAAAGCAACCTCATCAGGTTCGTGGTCATCAACTTCATGGTCTGGAGTCGTAACTCAGAAGAGCGAAACTATTGTGATGCAATTAATCAGTAATAAGCACAAGGAGTGCGAAATCACGCTCATTGAATTAAAGTGGAAGTAATATAATATTTTACCACATCGCTTCTGGTGCTGCGAAAAAAATTGGCGGAAGCGGATTTTTTCCCGTTAAAACGTTAAAATTTATTGGTGCTGGTTGATCGGGCGATGTTCCGACATCGCCTGTTTG
>CAYRLT010000414.1:0-1703 GCA_964425095.1 uncultured Luteolibacter sp. | reverse complement strand
CCCTCAAGCCTCCGCATGTTTCGCATGCCACTCGGCATAGACCTTCGGCGAAATTTCCGAGGGTTTGATTTCCGATCGTCCGCCCCAGAACACATTCGTGTAGGAAACCGGGATGCCGATAGCGGCGAGGTGGCGATCGATGGCGGACTTGTGTTCGAGGACGCGATCTTTTTCCGTGCCGTGCACGACGCCCATGATGTTGACATTGCCGAATTGGGGTCCGCCTTCGCGCCAGTAGCAATGGGTCATGCAAAAGTGGCGACCGACTTCCGCGCCGCCTTCGATTTCGCGGCCTTTCGGCACGGCCCAATGAAAGAGGCCGTTGAAGCGGGTGACGCGCTGGCCGGTGGCGGAGGGTTTGACATGTTCGAGAAAAGTCGAGAAACGGCCGATGACTTTTTTCGAGTTCAGTGTTTCGGCAACTTCACAGAAAAGCTCGAGTGAGACGCCGGCGATTTGCGCGCGCTTGTCCCATGGGTTGGCGGTGATTTCGTCTGCGGCGAGCTCTTCCTTCAACGCGAGCAGCACCGCCCATTCCTCTGGCGTGAGATCGACTGTGGCGGTGGTCATCATCTTCGCAGGTTCGTCGGACTTGTCGCCGGGCTCGAGGGTCTTGCGACGCCTGTGACCTACGCCGAGCGCAAAGACGCCGTTAGCGGGCATGAGCAAATATTCATTCGCGCCAGTGAGCCGCAACAAAGTGGTTGCGTGGTGATCGAGTGATTGGCCGACGGGAACCTTGAGGGTTGTCCAGAGTCGATAGCCGGAACCGGAGACTTCGGTGTCGGTCGAGCGGATCACGACATGCCCCGAGAACGGATCCTCTTTGGCCATGAAGTCGAAGGCGTTGTTGAGTTTTTCCTCTGGTACTTTCCATGCCACAAGCGCGCCGTGCGCCAGCTTGGTCGAGAGCAGAGTCTGACGCACGCGGCGGATCACGCCGGCCTTGAGCATCGCGCCGATACGCTCTAGCACAGTGTCGAGCGGTACACCGGATTTTTCGGCGATCACGTGAAATGGCTGACGCTGAAATCCGGCGACGAGATCTTCCGAAATCGCGAGAATGGCAGCATTGATCGGATCGTTGTGTTCGACGGGAATGGTGGAGCTCATGGGAGGGGCTGGTGCTGTGCGGATGAACGCGGATGCCGGCGCTCATTGTGCGCGGCATTTGGCCGAATGGAAATCATTTGTCTGAGATTGCGCCATTGCGGAAGCGGGTGGGGGGGGTGTGAGCCTTTCGGGTCTTGCGTTTTTTGCATATCAAAAACCGCCAATCATATCTTGGCAAAGTGCCTCTCAGTAATACAATTTAACCATAAGTCATTTCTAACGATATTACCTGATCTATGCCTTTGGTCGGCGCGTTGCTTTTACCGAGGCTCCTTGCATCAACCCCGAATTACAAATCCATGAGAACCCCGATTGCACAAAACATAATCGCTTCCGCCCTTGCGGTAGTTGCCGGCCTTGGCACCACATCACTGCATGCGCAGACGACCCGCTTCGATGAGTTGGCGGGCGCGAAGTTTCAGGAAAACCGGCCGACCCAAGAGTCCGCGCAAATCTTGCGCGATGAGTTGCTCTTTCAGCGTGCGACGCAGGCCTATCTCTGGGCCTTGCCTTTGATCAATACGCTGGGCATGAAGGATGGCTCGGAAAAAACCTTTGGTGCCGGATACAATGTGTTGCCGATTTGGAAG
>CAYRLT010000413.1:0-10991 GCA_964425095.1 uncultured Luteolibacter sp. | reverse complement strand
AGCCTGATTTCCATACATCGTGAGCCATGCGGAAATTTCTATTCAAGCAGCCTCGCCATCGCAAGCACACATCGGCTCGATTTAGCGCAATCCCCAGCACGCACATGAGACTAATGTCTGATTGTTTCTTGCGGAATTTAGGTGTCGGAGCTATTGTAAATGTGCGGGAATGCAGGCAAGCCGACGATTTAAAGGCATGATCGTCACCCTGATATCCAAGCCCCGCATTCAAATGAAAAAACACCAGCATTCCTCGTCCTCTGAATTCAAAATGGCCACTGGCTTCACGTGGTGTTTTTAAACCCACGCGAGCAGGGCTGAAATCCCCCTACCCCCCAAAAAGCCATGAATGCTGAGCAAACGAGACTTGCAGAGGATCGTGAGCGAAAAACCCCCTGGAAAATGTGGGGGCCATATCTCAGCGAACGACAGTGGGGAACGGTGCGGGAAGACTACAGCCCGAATGGCGACGCATGGAATTTCTTCACCCACGATCACGCCCGCTCGCGCGCCTATCGCTGGGGCGAGGATGGCATCGCTGGCATTTCCGACGGTCATCAGCAACTCTGTTTCGCGCTGGCCCTATGGAATGGTAAGGACGCGATTCTCAAGGAACGGCTCTTCGGGCTGACCAACAGCGAGGGCAATCACGGCGAGGATGTGAAGGAGTATTATTTCTATCTCGATAGCACGCCGACCCACTCCTACATGAAGTATCTCTATAAGTACCCTCAGTCGGCGTTTCCCTACGCCGACCTGGTGGATACCAACCGCAGGCGCAACCGGGAGCAGATGGAGTATGAGCTATTAGACACCGGCGTCTTCAAGGATGACCGATACTTCGATGTCTTCGTGGAGTATGCCAAGGCCGGCCCGGAAGATATACTGATAAAAATCACCGCTGCCAATCGGGGGCCGGACGCCGCGGAATTGCATCTCCTGCCGACACTCTGGTTCCGCAATGACTGGGCGGATTGGATCGCCCTCTCCAACCGATCTCCCGAAAAGCCAAATCTCAAACAAATCGAATCGGATGTCGGCACCCGCGCGGTTGCGGCCACTCAATCGCGTCTGGGTGATTTCATCTGGTTCTGCGAGGGCGATGTCCCACTGCTCTTCACCGAAAACGAAACGAATAACGAGCGGCTTTTCCCCGGAGTGAAAAACGACGGCCCTTACGTGAAGGACGGTATTCACAACTGCGTGATCCATGGCAATCAGAAGGCCGTAAACCCCGCAAAAAAAGGCACCAAAGTCGCCGCACACTATCAACTCAATATCGGTGCCGGTCAGTCCACGACCATTCGCCTGCGGCTCACCAAGAATCTTCCGGGCGCGAAGAGCAAAGCCTTTGAACAAGAGTTTGATGATACCTTTACGGAGCGGATTCGTGAAGCCGATGAGTTCTATCAATCAGTCATGCCGCCATCAGCCAGTCCGGACCAGGCAAACATCATGCGCCAGGCCCTCGCTGGCATGCTTTGGAGCAAGCAGTTCTTCTTTTTCGACGGCGATAACTGGCTCGATGAGCACAACTCTAACCCGCTCCATTCCGGCTATCACAATGCCCGGAATTCGGAGTGGTTTCACATGCTCAACGAGGATGTTATTTCGATGCCCGATAAATGGGAATATCCATGGTATGCGGCCTGGGATTTGGCCTTCCACACACTCCCGATTTCAATCGTGGACCCCGACTTCGCCAAGGAGCAGATGAAGCTAATTCTCAAGGGCTCTTACTTGCATCCAAATGGTCAGATGCCTGCCTACGAGTGGAACTTCAGCGATGTGAATCCGCCGGTCCACGCCTTCGCGACGCTCTTCCTCCACCGCGCGGAGTTGGCACTGCGTGGCGAGATGGACATCGATTTCCTGCGGGAAACGTTCAACAAACTGGTGCTGAATTTCACCTGGTGGGTCAACCGCAAGGACCGCTTCGGAAAGAACGTCTTTGAAGGTGGTTTCCTCGGACTTGATAACATCGGCGTATTCGATCGCAGCGCACCTCTACCCACTGGCGGTCATCTGGAACAGGCGGACGGCACGGCATGGATGGCCCTCTTCAGCCAGAACATGCTGGAACTCTCGGTCGATCTAGCAGCCCAAGATCCGATCTATGAGGACATGGTCACCAAATTCGCAGAGCACTTCTACTACATCGCTGCTGGAATGAATCGACCCGGCAATGACGGCATGTGGGATGAAGAGGATGGTTTCTATTACGATCTGCTGAGACTTCCCGATGGCAGTGCCACGCGACTGAAAGTGCGCTCAATGGTCGGGCTTTTACCTTTGTGCGCCACGACGATCTTCGAGAAGTGGCAGCAGGAAAAAGTTCCGGGAGCGATGGCGGGAATCCTTAAACGAATGGGCCGGATTCCTGAACTCAAGGAATCGATTCATCCCACGGGGCCGGGGCATTTCGGCGAGGCAGACCGGGGAATCCTCGCTCTGGTAAACCCGGACCGACTCCGCCGAATCCTATCCAAGATGCTCGATGAAAATGAATTTCTCAGCGCCTACGGCATTCGCGCGCTTTCCAAGTTCCATGAGCGGCATCCATATATATTTCATGTGAATGGCCAAGAGCATCGCGTGGACTACTTGCCGGCGGAATCAAACACCGGGATGTTTGGCGGAAATTCCAACTGGCGAGGACCGGTCTGGATGCCGGTAAACATACTCATCATCCGTGCCCTGCTGAACTTCCATCTCTACTATGGCGATCACTTCAAAATCGAGTGCCCCACGGGCTCCGGCAACATGATGAATTTGTTCGATGTCGCAAAGAATGTAGCGGATCGACTTGGCCGGATCTTTTTGCGCGATGAACACGGACGACGACCCGTCTATGGCGGAACCGAGAAGTTTCAAAATGATCCGCATTGGCGCGATTGCATTTTGTTCTACGAATACTTCCACGGCGACAACGGTGCCGGCCTCGGCGCCAGCCATCAGACTGGCTGGACCGGACTCGTGGCCAAAATCATGCAGCTTTTCGGACTGCTGGATGCGAAGACAGCCTTGGAGGGTGGAAAGAAATCCGCTTACGGCCATTGTTGATAGACTTCCACAGCGAAGGTCATTCCCACGCATCCTAAAGACATCGGATTCCGGGTTTCATGAATTGGCGGTTTGGCCGCTGCCGCTGAAGATGGCGTCGTAAAATAACCGCCAGTTGAACTCTTGATAAAATCATCGAATCGGTTATATTGCTCGCTCATCCCCCCCCGGAATAGATGACTACCCTCGCTGCCGCATTGTCGGAACTCGCCCCCCCACGGAGAGCCCTCATTCTTCGCGGGCTCATTGAGGAATTGCTGGCTAAGGCCGATATCCGCGTCAACGGCCCACGGCCGTGGGATCTGCAAATCCACGCGCCAGGGGTGCTGGAACGGATCGCCACGCGCGGCAGCATCGCCCTCGGGGAATCTTATATGAACGGCGAATGGGATGCGGAACAACTCGACGAATTCTTCTCGCATCTTCTGCGTGCGAGATTGGATCGTGAGGCGCCCCATCTGGGAATTTTGATGCTCATCTTGCGTAACCGTCTGTTCAACCGCCAAAACACCCACCGCGCCTGGCAGGTCGGCAAAGTCCACTACGATTTGGGAAACGACTTCTATCAGTCCATGCTCGGGCCGGTCATGGCATATAGCTGCGGGTATTGGAAAAACGCCACCACACTGGCTGCGGCGCAGGAGGCGAAATTGGATCTTGTCTGCCGGAAACTCGGCCTCAAGCCCGGCATGCGCATACTCGATATCGGCTGCGGTTGGGGCGCGTTCATGGCGCATGCCGCCACACACTACGGTGTGGAGTGCGTGGGAATCACGATTTCAAAAGAACAAGCCGCCTTCGCCCACGAGAAATACCGCGATCTGCCGCTCGAATTCCGCCTTGAAGATTACCGCAATCTCCGCGGGCGCTTCGATCGCATCGCCAGCATCGGCATGTTCGAACATGTCGGGATCAAAAATCACCGCGCATTCATGAAAGTCGCCCACCGCTGTCTGGCGGATGACGGCATTTTCCTTCTCCACACCATCGGCAAAAACGAACGTGGCGGCGTCACCGACCCATGGATCGACAAATATATCTTTCCCAATGCCGAGCTCCCATCCATCGGCCACATAGGCGATGCCGCGGACGGGCTATTCGTCACCGAAGATTTGCATAACTTCGGCGCGAACTATGACAAGACGCTCCTCGAGTGGCACAAAAACTTCGAAGCCGCGTGGCCGGATTTCGCCGATGATCTGGGCGAACGATTCCACCGCCAATGGAGGTATTATTTGCTCTCCAGTGCCGGGGCCTTCCGCGCCCGTGACGTGCAAGTCTGGCAATGGACATTCACCAAAAACGGCCTCCCCGGTGGCTGCCCGCGGGTGGATTAGCGGCAGTCGATGAAGGCAGGGAGCTCACTAACAGATATTGATGTTTGAAACTAGGGGCTGGCACCTATTGACTCGCCGGACGAAACTGGCTGACGGCAGGCGACTTCAGCCGGGCGCCGCCCTCAAATCTGTTTGCGTGTTTCGGCGGTTAGGCCCAGCAAGATGAAAATGACGACAATGCTCAGGGCGAGGAACTGCCTTGGTATGGCGGCAAGCATCTTGAACAATACGTCTGTCAGAAACAGCGTTGCGACACCATAACCTATCGCGCAAACCAGCACGAAAATTCCCAGACGCACGAGGAAGTGTTGTTTTTTGACGAGTTGTCTAATGAAGCGGTTGATGTCGCTCCCGAACATCACGAGGAGTGTCGCGATCATGGAGATTGCGATGTCGTGCAGGTGTAGCCTCAAAAAGTTCGTGATTTGATCCATGATTTCGGCCGTTATTCTGCTGAAACCGCCTCAATAATCCAGAGATTTTCAACCCGAAATCCGGGCTCACTCTACCGGAAACCCGGACTTAAGCTGTGACTGCGCCGCGGTCGTCGTTGAGGCCGGATTTCTCGATGAAGTAATCGTAGCCGCCGGTGTAGCGGGTGACGACGGCGGCGGTGTCTTCGGTGTTGCGGTTGATGTGCAGGGTGGTTTCCGCGAGGGTGCGGATGAAGTGCACATCGTGGGAAATGAAGACGAGCGTGCCTTGGTAGCCTTTGAGCGCGTTGACGAGTGAGTCGATCGAGAGGATGTCGAGGTGAGTGGTGGGCTCATCCATGAGCAGGAGGTTCGGTGGATCGACGAGGAATTTGACGAGGTTGAGTCGGGATTTTTCGCCACCTGATAGAATGCCGCAACGTTTCTCGACATCGGTGCGGCGGAAGAGGAAGGTGCCGAGGATCGAGCGGGCTTCCTCATCGCGGAGAGTCGGGCAGGCGCCCATGACTTCTTCGAGGACGGTGTTGTTCTCGTTGAGGGTTTCGAGGCGGTGCTGTGAATAATAGCCAAGCTTGGTGGCGTAGCCGGGTTCGCGTTTTCCGGAGTTGATAGGGATGAGTCCGGCGAGGATTTTGAGCAAGGTGGATTTGCCCGCGCCGTTCGGGCCGACGAGCACGATGCGATCGCCGCGCTCGATGGTGAGATCGAGATCCTTGTAGATGCATTTATCGCCATACGCTTGGCCGACCTTGGTGAGTTCCATGACCTTTTGGTTGGAACGCGGAGGTTGGGGGAAGGTGAATTTGAACGGCTTGCGCGGGGCGCGGGGTTTTTCGATGCGTTCGAGTTTATCGAGGAACTTGATGCGGGATTGGACTTGCGCGGCCTTGGAGCCGATCTGCCGGAAGCGGTCGATAAATTCTTGGTGGCCTTCGATTTCCTTGTTTTGGTTGCGGTAAGCTTGGACGCGTTGGTCGTAGGTTTTCTCGCGTTGTTCGAGGTAAGACGAATAGTTTCCGGTGTAGGAAATGAGCTTGGCGGCATCCGGATCGATCTCGATGACGGTCTCGATGATGGCGTCCATGAAATCGCGATCATGGGAAATCATGAGCACGGCGCCGGAGTAGTTGAGCAGGTAGCGCTGGAGCCAGAGGAGCGAGAGCAGGTCGAGGTGGTTGGTGGGCTCATCGAGCATGAGCAAGTCCGGCTCCATGACGAGGAGTTGGGCGAGGTGGGCGCGCATGACCCAGCCGCCGGAATATTCGCGGGCGGGTTTGTGGAAGTCGTTTTGTTTGAATCCGAGGCCAGCGAGGATTTTCTTGGCCTTGGGTTCGAGTTGGTAGCCGTTGAGGTGGGTGAATTGGTCTTGGGCCTTGGCGAAATCCGGGTGCGAGAGGTCGCCGGTTTTCTCGTGCTCGCGCATGGTGCGGAGGATGCCGATCATTTCCGGGGTGATGCCCATGGCGATCTCGATGATGGTTTCATCGGTGGGCTCGCCGGCTTCTTGAGGAAGATAGCCGGTGATGGCGTATTCGTCGCGCTCGATGGTGCCTTCGTCGGGGCTGTCCTCGTCGAGAATCATGCGGAAGAGCGTGGACTTGCCAGCGCCGTTCGGGCCGACTAGGGCGACGCGTTCGCCCCAGTTGATGGACATTTCCGCCTCGCGCAGCAAGGTGCGGCCGCCGAGGGTTTTGGTAAGCTTTTTAATCGTGAGCACGCCCGGGGTGTAGAGGAGGAAGCCGCGGGGGGCAAGAAATTCAGCGGATTAAGCATTTAGGAAACCCGCATTACACAAGAGGAGAAGATTATAGGCAGAGAGGAACCCACTCTGAAGGCTCAAACAAAACAACCGGGTCTCCGGGTCCACATCTTCCTTTTATAAATTGAGAACTTCAGATATGTTGGATCACCTGTTCGCGATCGAAGCGGGCCTTGGGGGTGGCGGCGTATTTATCATCTGCGGCGCGATAGCCGAGGGCGCAGGCGACGACGGTTGCGTAGCCGGAGCCTTCGAGGCCGAGGACGCGGTCGTAAGCGGATGCGCTGATGCCTTCCATCGGGCAGGCATCTAAGCCGAGCACGGCGGCGGTGGTCATCAATTGGCCGAGGGCGATGTATATCTGGCGGGTATTCCATGCGGCGCGGTCGTCCGCGCTCATCCGTTCAGCAAAGCCGGCGATCATGCCTTTGAGTGGGGCGACGTCTTCAGAGCTTTTTTTCTGAACTTCCGCCATCCGTGAAATCCAAGCATCGATATCCGCAGCGGTGATGTCGGCGCGGGCGGTGAGGACGACGAAGTGTGAGGCGTCGGTGACTTGCGGTTGGTTCCATGATTCCGACAACAACTTCGCTCGCAGGGTTGGCGATTGGACGACGAGAAATTTCCACGGTTGCAGGCCGAATGACGAGGGGGTGAGGACGAGGGATTCCTCGATGGCGTCCCAGACGGAATCCGGGATTTTGCGCGAGGCGTCGAATTGTTTGGTGGCGTAGCGCCAGCGCAGGGCGGCGATGAGTTGGTCGGGTGGAAGAGTCATGGTTCGGCCGAGACTATTGCGCATCCAATTCGAAAGGCAAGGAGACCGAAGGAAAATCCTTGAGAGTCAGGCTGAAAACAAGACCGTATTCCTGCTCGAGTCGGTTATCGCGGGCCGTGACGCCCATGCCGGCAACCCAATTTCCGAGATCGCGGTGTAGGGTGTATTGTTGCGATTCAAGGGTGCCATCGTCGAGCTCCATGGAATGACGTGTGCCGATACCCCAGTTTCCCGTCAGGCGGGTGTAGGTTCTGATACTAACGAGGGTGGAATCAGGCAGGATGGGGTGGCCATTGAGCCAGCGGTAATCAAAGGAAAACTCGAAGCGATCACTGGGAAGGAATCGCATGTTGGTGTTGAGTTCGCTGAAGCCGGAGCCGCCGGCGGCGATTGGGAATTGGGTTTCCAGATCGATATTCATCCACGGGACAGGTTGCCAGCGGACATTGTTGTAGAGGTTGGAATAATCCCGCTGACCTTCGGGATCTTCGATGAAGGCGTCGAAATAGGTTTCCAGATAGAGCCATTCAAAGCTCTGCCCGTCGCGTTTTGTCAGGAGCCGGTTGCGGGCGCCGAAACGCAGCACGTTCCAGCTTTGCAGCTCATCTACGGCGGTGAAGCGGACTGGGTCGAGTGGGCGTGGCCGAGTGGTGGGCGTGAGGCGATCCACGCCGGGATCTCCGGGTTCAAAATCGTCGGTGGAAACCAACGACCACCCGGCATAGGGCTGGAAGATATGGCGCATGCCATCGAGTCCCCAAGCGTGATTCTGGTAGCCTCCGAGATCCTTTGAAAACTTCAGCGAACTTTCCACGCCAGCGTGTAAATGCGTCCGGCCGAGTCCATCTTCGGGGCCATCCACGGCACCATATTGGGAGTAACCCAGCCCGACCTGCGGCGTCAGGCTAAGAAAGCCACCAAGCATCATCGGTTTTGAAATTTCCTGATAGGTGCGAAAACGGACATAGCTGGAATCCAGTAACTGGGAGCGGAGGGATTCCCGTTTTGGATCGCCCAAAGGCAAAGCGACCATCGACTCGGCGAGCCGTCGCTCGTAGCCGGAGAGCTGGTTGAGAAGCCGCCGAGTGTCTGAATCGGCGAGCGTGAGGCCCATCAACGGATCGATGATCGCGCCGCGGGTGATGTCCCCCGCCTCCTCGCCGATTAAGCCGAGCGAGGTAGTTCCTTCGTGCAACAGGGGAAGCCCGAACAAGGGCGCGCGCGCTTGATCGAAGGCGATCTCCGGCAGGCGGGTATCCGCCCGGTAGAAATCATTGAGTTGAAATCGGGTGTAAAGCGAGAGCAGTGACTTGTCACTGCGGCGGTAAATGCCCAAGGTATTGTCGGGCGCGGGATCGGTGCGGTAGCGGATAGGATCGAAATCCTCTAGGTAATAATCATCACTGAGCCAGGTGAGATTCGAATCGATTTTCCAATCCGCGTCATCGGGGAAATCGGGTTCAATGCGGTGTTTTAGCTCAAGGCGGTAGCGGTCCGGACTGATGTCTTCGCGGGGGACTCCCGTGCGGGATTCTTGGGGATCGATGTCGTGGAGGTAGTAAAGACTCAGTCCGCTGATTTCCTCAGAGTTTTCAACCCGCGTATCTACAAAATCGACGCCGAGGCCGATGCCGCGGGTGGCGCGGAGGTCGAGGTGCCAGCGGGAAAGCAGCCATGCGTCATGGTTGTCACCGGTGACGGGGTCTTTCTCGCCACCGAGCATGACGCCGTAGGTGTTGAGCAGGTATGCTCCCCAGTTAGAACGGCCGCCGGGGATGATGTGATAGCCGAGCTCCGCATCGAGCGGCTGGCTCAAATAGGGCAACCAGAAAATCGGCGTCTCTCCGGCGTAGAGTCGGAGATTGTTGAAAACAATTTTTTCGCCGGGGTAGATTCGGGTTTTGGAGGCGCGAACCCAATAGTTGGGGTCCTCGACGTCGTGAGTGGTAATGCCTGCGTCATGGCCGACGAAGACCTGGCGGCCTCCTTGGGATTCCACCGTGAACTTCCCGGCTTCCATCAAAATGGGGTCCAATGAGGCGCGCAGGCCGCTGGTATCGAGAAATTTGCGTTCGTAGTAATAGACGGCCTGCTCGCCGCGTTGCATCGAATTCCCCTGATAGATCGTGACATCGCCGACGAGAGTGACGGATTTAGCCTTCAAATCGAGCACTGCGGTCCGCGAGAAAATCTCCAGCCCGTTGTCGCCTTCTATTTTTACCGGTCCGCCGAGGCGCAATCCGGTTTCGATATCACCCTCGATGGTTCCGCCCTGATTGGTGATTTTCAGGTCCTTGGGGATCATCGGCTCGGCGGTTCCGAGCGCGCCGTAGGGGATTTCCGGCGCGGGGACCGGAGTGATGGTGTCAATAATAGGCGGCACGTTGACATCCGGCAGCACTTGAGCCGTCAGAGTGACGGGTGGCAGGAACAGCAGAGGCGTAAGGAACCAAGCACCGGATTTCAGCATCGGGAGAATCAGAGAATGGACGCCGGGTGAAGTAAAGGGCGAAAGCCGGAAGCAAATTGCATTTTACGTGTCGGAAATTCAAGCGATGGTTCCGATATGGACGAGCCACCACGAGCAGCGATTATTGGAGTCACCGGATTCATCGGCCGTGGGCTGCCGGAAATGCTCGCAAAATTGGGGATTTCCAGCACGGGCGTGAGCCGGTCTGGCGGCGGATTCGTGGCGGGAGTGGATCGCTGGCAGAAACCGGATCGCCTCGATTTCGCAGGTCACCAAGCGGTGATCAATTTGGCGGGCTCGCCGATCAGCCGCCGCTGGACGGAGGAAAACAAGCGCGGGTTTCACGAAAGCCGGGTGGGCGTGACGCGCCAGTTGGTGGAGGCGATCCGGCGCTTACCTGCGGAGGCGCGGCCGAAAGTGTTGATCAATGGCTCGGCGGTGGGGATTTACGGCGACCGCGGGGACGAGGTGCTCACCGAATCCTCTGTGCCGGGCACGGGCTATCTGGCGGAGCTTTGCCGAGAGTGGGAGGATGCGGCGCTTGAGGCGGAAGCGCTCGGCGTCCGGGTCGTCCGGCTGCGGACGGGCGTGGTGCTCGGCCATGGCGGCGAGGCGTTTGAAAAACTCGCGCGCATATTCAAATGGGGGATCGGAGGCAGGTTGGGCGGCGGCTGCCAATGGATGCCGTGGATTCATTTGGAGGATCTCCGCGCTGCGATTCTCCATGCGGTGGTCTCGGAGAGCCTAACAGGCCCGATCAACGGCACCGCGCCGTCGGCCGAGCGCAACGTGGATTTCACCCGCAAGCTGGCAGCGGCTTTTCACCGACCGGCGATTTTTCCGGTGCCAGGCTTCGCGTTGAAACTCGGGCTTGGAGGATTTGGCGGGGCGTTATTGGCCAGTCAGCATGCGCGGCCGGCGGCGCTGAAGGCGGATGGGTTCAAGTTCCGTTTTCCCACGTTGGAATCCGCGCTGGCGGACTTGGTCGGTTAGATAATGTCTGATAAATGGCAGGGACCGATCCTCCGGGCGGTCCGGCCAATACTGGCCACTTAAGAGATTTTTTGATTTACCAGTTGGCCGCAGGGAGGGAAGCTTCCCGCATGGCCAGATACGCAAAGCAATTGTCACGGGGAGAAGCCGCTACTGA
>CAYRLT010000412.1:0-8405 GCA_964425095.1 uncultured Luteolibacter sp. | reverse complement strand
CATTGCGATAAATCGGCACGATACGCTCCAGATGAATCGAACCCGAATTTTCCTCGTCATCCTCCCGCAAAACTTCGAATTCCGGATGATCGATGATCAATCGTCCGTTGACATCCTTCACCTTCCCGTAAACCACCAATTCCTGGCCGGTGGCCACAAGTTTATGGATAAACTGCATGTTGAACCAGCGACAGGTGATCTTGCCCGACCCGAAAACACCCCCCGCACCATCCCTGACAATCGCCGCATAAAATCCCCCCCCCCGCCCGAATTGCTTTTTGGAATCGATCACCGTGCCGCGCAGACAAACCGGAATCGGCGTCGCTTGATTGGGAAAGGAATCGAAACGCCGCCGGTCCTCATAACGTTTCGGCAAATGATCCAGCAATGCCGCCGGTGTCCGGAATCCCGCCGCCAGAAGCGCCTCCAAATCCCGCGCCGCAAGCTGGGATAATGACGCCAATTCATCTCGGGCGGAAATCATGACTCGATGACTTTCTATCTGATTAAAACCCTACGCACCCGGCAACTCCGCGAGTTTCTGAAGATAGGCAAATGTATAAATCCCCGACGCATGCCCGTCGCCCCAAGACGGTTGAATGGCATAGCCTCCAACCTGCTCGACTTTCAACAAATCGAACGCTTTAGGGCCGTGTTCCACCTTCGGCCGGACCACGCGGCCCATCGCATCGGGTTCCCCTTGGCAAGCCGCACACGGGCAGGCTCTCCGCAGCATGGAAATCGGCAGATAGGCCTCCACCCCACCGGCAAACGACAGGGCCAGTTCTTCACCGATGAGCGCAACTTGTTCAAGAATCAATGGCATGGATGAAAATGCCCTTATCCCAGCTCGCCGTCCACCCGATACGCGCGTTTCCCGAAAATTGCCGACCCCACGCGCACATGTGTGGCACCCTCCTCAATCGCGATTTCGAAATCCCCGCTCATTCCCATGCTGAGAAACGAAAGCGGCACTCCGGTTTCATCCGCCAATTGATCCCGCATGCTGCGGAGTGCGGCAAACCACGGCCGCGCCGACTCCGCGTCAGGCCCAACCGGAGGAATGCCCATCAAACCGATAATTTCCAGCCGTTCGAGTGACAACAAGGCATCGATTTCCGCACGCAAGGCATCGAAATCAAAGCCTCCTTTGGAGACCTCACCTCCTAAATTCACCTCAAGAAATACTTTTGGGAAAAGCCCGAGTTCGCGGGCGACATCATCCGCATATCGAGCTAACCGCAAAGAATCCACCGCATGAACCACTTCGAACAACGAAAGAATCCGGCGCACCTTGTTGCGTTGCACCCTGCCGATAAAATGCCAATGCAAGGAGCCCGGCAACGCTTCGATCTTCGGCTCGGCCTCCTGCAAGCGGCTCTCACCGAAGTGCCTTTGACCGGCATCGATCGCCAAGCCAATTGCATCCACGGGAAATGTCTTGGAAACCGCAATCAATTCCACCGCTGATGGATTACGCCCCACCCGTGCACACGCACTGGCAATTCGCCTTCTGATTTCCTCAAGATTCTCCACGATCTCCGACATCAACGAGTTGGTGTGGAATCCCTCACTTGATCAAACCTGCGGTTCTCGCGCTATCGGTGTATTTTACCAAGTCACGCAGCACTAACAAAGACTCGCGTTTCACCGGATCAAGTCCAGTAGGCCATTTGGGAGTTTCATCCAAGTCCTCGGTTTCATCCTTGGCACGGCGCATATAAGATCCGCTATCGCTCGCAGGATCGTAAGCTTTGAGCGCCTCCCCTTTATCGAGACCTTCCAAGGTGATTTTGAAAAATGTGAGACTTTGTTGATCTTCCTTGGTCGTCTTCTCAAAGCGAGTGCGTCGCTCTGTGTTGCGCTCCTTTTGCCGGGCATCCGATTCAGCGAGCTCTTTTTCGCGAGCCCCCTTGTTCAAGGTCAGCACATTCTTATCCAGCCGCTCCTTTGTCTTGATCACATCCTGAATCACATAGGAAAAATCCTGACACGCATTCACACGGTCCTGACTCAACTCTTTCAGGCGGGGAATAAACAGGCTCTGGGCGTCCAATTGCTTGAAATCCGCCGCACGTCGGATGCGATCATGCGGCAGTGGATGATCCAGAAACGCCTCCCCTATCTCCATCGCATCCATCAGACTGGGGAAAACCACATCCGAGCGAACCCCGTCCATTTGCGTGGACGAGCCCGATGGACGATAAAATTTCTGAATGGTCACCTTGAGGAATCCCGCCCGATTTCTAACGGCAAACAACGGCAACATTCTGCCGATATCCATCGGTTGTTGGACGGTGCCCTTGCCAAATGTGGAGGATTCTCCCACAACCACCGCACGATTGTAATCCTGCAGCGCGCCCGCAAGAATCTCGCTGGCCGAGGCGCTGCTCTTGTCAATCATCACCACCATCGGACCACTATAAATCGGTTTGCCATTTTCCGAATCTTTCACCTGCACTTGGCCAAGGGTATTTTTGACCTGAACCACCGGTCCGCGATCCATAAAAAATCCCGTCATCCGGCGGACTTCGTCCAGCGAACCTCCACCATTGTTCCGAAGATCGAGGATCAACCCATCGATCTTTTCCTCGATCAGGCGCTTGAGAATCCTCTCGACGTCCACCGAGCAACGCACTTTTCCCTCTTCAAAATCCGCATAGAAAGATGGCAGGGTGATGACCCCCAATCTTCGGAGCTCGCCCTTTTCAGTCTTCATCTCGATCACCTCACCACTCGCTTGCTCGTCCTTCATTTCCACCTTACCCCGCTGGATCACCACAATCTTTGTTTCCCCAGGAGCTCCACCAGCCGGTTCCACCTTGAGAGCCACCAAAGTGCCTTCCTTGCCACGGATCAAATCGACCACTTTGTCGATTTTCATGAACATGATGTCCGTCATGTCCTCCGGCTTCTTGGTATTGAGTGTATCCACCGCGACCACACGGTCATTGAGCTTCATAGTCCCCTCACGATCCGCAGGACCTCCGACCACGATGCCCATGATCTTAGTCGCCCCATCTTCCTCGCCCTGAAGCAATGCCCCGATTCCGACGAGTTCATTCTTCATTCCGTCCTTGAAACGATTCATTTCGCGAAAACTCATGTAATCCGTGTGCGGATCATAGGCCCGCGCCACCGCACTCAAGAAATAATTGGCGACTTCCTCATCGTCCACGTCCTTAACGCTGCTGAGGAATCGCTTGTAACGCAGCGAAACCTTTTCCTTTGGACTGCGATCATCGCTGCCCGGATCCGCTTTCCCCTGCTCCTTGGCCAGCCTGGTGAGTAATTCCCTGCGGAGCACCTCGGCGAGCACCGCCTCTTTGATTTGCAAACTCCAAAGCGCGGTCGCTTCCTTCTCATTCTTCGGCCACGGCGCATTCTTGCGGCTCAGCATTACGCTTTCCTCTTTGGTAAAATCGAAATCAGCCCCATCCAGCAGCGTTTTGGTTTGCGCGACACGAGCTTCTACACGCTTCTCGAAAACCCGGTAAATCTCAGTGGCAGGCTGCATGCTATTCCCCTGCAACAGCAAAGTGTGCAGGCGGTCACCGTAATCCGCCGAAAACTTGTCCACATCTTGCTGGGTGAAATACAAGCGCTGGAAATCCAAGTCTTTTAAATAATCATCCAAAAAACGTTTGCTCAAATCCTCGTTGAAAGGAAGTCGGGCAAAGTGGCTATTTTGCAGCATGATCGCCATCTGCCGTCCAACCTCGTTGAAATCCGCCTGCTGCTGTGCCAGCGCGGAACCGGAGATCAAGAGAAGAGTAGCGGCGGCGGCGGCTTTTCGGAACCAGAACTTTGTCATGAATTTCAAACAGGAAGGGGGTTTGCAACACCCAGAGAGAGTGCCACCACTTTTGCAAATGTCGAATTCCAAAATCCGAAATTCCCTCATTTTCCTGCATTTCGGCGCTCTAGCCAATGCCGGAAATAATTATCCTTGGCCGCTTGCTCCACTGCGGCCGGATCTTCCGTCCGCTCGCCGAAAGGTGAGTTATCGATCATCGGAGGACGTCTGCCCAAGGTCACGGGGAGGTCCATCGGTTTGCCATTCCTCATTACGTTGAGCGTGATTTTGGAATTCGGCTTCAGCTGGCGGATTTTATCCATGAACGGCATTGAAATCAATTTTTCATCCCACACAAGATTATCGAAACTGAGAATCAAATCATTCAGTTGCAGGCCTGCTTTGGCCGCGGCGGAACCGCGAACCACCTCAATTACCCGAATCACCCCGCGAGGCTTGGCGTCCTCCGGCAGGGCCAACTCTTCATCCCTCATCCGGATGCCAATGTAACCTTCCCCATCTTTCGAATATTCATCTTCCACCAGCTCACGCAGGACCAACAAACAGCGCTCGCGTACTTCCGGATCATCCGCCACCCGGGATTGCTGAAACAGCTCGTCCATTGCCGCTTCCGGTTGAAGACGAGCCCAAGCAATCAACTCTTCCTGAGCCGCCTCACGCTTGCGAAACTCCTCGGACTTAAGGTCCGACATTGGCCCACCCGGAAGCTCAATCGCAAAGCTAAACTCCGCGCACAGAACGATCAACCACATCGCAGTAAAAACCCGGAATCCCATCACTTTATTTCGTCCTGGCATATCATCAAATCGTTACGAACTACGAGCCAAGTAAAAGCCCATGAACCTGCCACCACATGCAAGATCTCACGCTCATCCCCGCCGCACTATTTACCCGTAATACCCTTTTCAGGAACTACGATAGTATCATTCGGGTCCAACAGAATGTTCATGTTGTCGCTTTTGCTGAGATCATATGTTTTCGACTTTCCCGCACGGTGCAATTCGACCCGATGCTTGCTACCGAATGTGCCGTAGCCGCCGGCTGCCTGAATTGCCTGATAAAGGGTCAGCCCCCTAGTCCATTTCGCAGGACCCGTGCGACCCACTTGACCACCCACATAAACGACCTGCTGTTCGATCCCCTGCTCGTCAGAGATAAACACCTGAAATGTCGGATTTGTGTAAATCCCGGCCTGTTTAAAGCGGGCTTCCAAGATGGAGGCCAGCTGTTCGGCCTTCAGGCCGCTGGCGCGGACCTGACCAATGAACGGCATGTTGACAAATCCCGACTCGGAAACCGGATACATTGAATCAATGCGACTTTTTTCTTCAGAAGGCACATTGGCAATCGTGATGTTAATAGCCCGCCCGGCTTGAATTTCCGCCAACACCGATGTTGAGATACAAAACAGGGCCAAAAACCCGGTCATGATATTTTTAGAGTTCATCTTGGTTTTGAGGTTTGAGGTTCAATAAAGTTCAGAATCATTGCGACCGGGTGAAGTTGCCTTTGGCTTGATCGGGGTTGCGGAAGAAGCCGCCGGAAGAGGGCTGGATTGGGATTCAGCGGGAGCGTAATAAGTGTAATAGCTGGTATAATACTGATACCGGCTGTCACTACGAACATCCACGTTATTGAGCACGACACCGATGATATTGCCACCCACGTTCTCAACCGCCTGTTTCACACGCATCAGCATGTTTCTCGGGAGTTTGCGGTGCTGCACGACGAACATCGTCAAGTCGACTTCGCTGGCGAGCACCGAAGCGTCACTGACGCCAAGAATCGGCGGACTATCCACCAATACCAGATCGAAACGCTGCTTCACATCCTGAATCAACTCCGACATCCGGCGAGAATTGAGAATCCCCACCGCATCGGAAGGTAGAATGCCGGATGGCATGAAATACAAATTATCAACGGGCGTCTGCAGAATCACATCTTCCAACATCAACTTGGTAGTCAGATAATTGGTAAGCCCCACCGAATTGTTGATATCGAAAAAGGTGTGCAGACGGGGCCGGCGTAAATCGGCGTCGATCATCAGGGTCGTGTAACCTCCTTGCGCACAAATGTAGGCCAAGTTGATCAAGGTGGTCGATTTACCTTCACCAGCTCCCCCGGAAACCACAGTGATGGCGTTGTCTTCAGGATTTTTGCGGTTGAACTCGATGTTTGTCCTCAAAATCCGATAGGCTTCCGCATCAGGGCTCATCCCGCTCTGCTTATGCAATATTCCGACATTTTTCGGAATCACTGCCAACACCGGCATCTGGAGATAGTGCTCCACGTCTTCCAGGCTCTTCACTGACGTATCCAGATATTCGAGGAAGAAGGCGATACCCAAACCGAAAATCAATCCCACCACCGCGCCAAGCACTAAATTCAGTGTCACATTCGGGCTCACTGGATTGTTCGGTATCACCGGTTCGTCATGAACCTGCACACTATCGCTCGGCATTTTTCTGGAGATGGTTTCCCCAATCTGCTTGAGCTTCATCGTTTGAAGCAATTCCAAGTCTGTATCGAATGCTCGTTTCGCGTCCTCATAATCCTGAACATCGATACTACGTTTGATCGCCTCTTCCCGAGTCTCGTTTTTTCTGACTTCAACTTTCGCCAGTTTATTTGAAATCAAGTCCAATCGCGCGCTCAATGTTGCCCGCAAATTGACCACGCCCTCATCCAATTGACGTTTCATGGCGTTGAGATTGTCATTCGCTGAAAGAACAGTCGGATGACGATCCCCCAAGCCATTGATGGTGAGTCCTTCCAACTGGCGCTTCAGATCAAGATATTGAGGATAAAGCCTCTGGATGGTGTTATCAGGAAGCATCAATCCGGCAGCGTAAACCATCAATTGATCGCTATCATATTTGAGAAGACTGCTAATCTGGCTCTCAATATCCAATTTCATCTGTTCCAGCTCATTGAATGTCTGCTGTGCACCTTTGGCTACCTGATCATCCTCCAAACCGGATTGATTGAGAAATGAATCGCTTCCGCGGAAGACGATGCCTTTCGTGATTGCAATCGTAGAAACAACCTTACGCCGCTCCTCCACCTTGTCCTCCTGTTCACGGACCGCTCTATGCAATTCATAGAGTTGACGTTCCGCATCCTGTCCCTCGAGCTCCGCTCGGTATTCCTTATACGCCTTGGCGATTTCCTCGGCTACATCGCGCGCGGCCACTTTGTCGGTGTGACGAACGCGAATTGAAATCAAATCTGTTCCGCGAATATTCTGAGTGTTTACAATTCCCTTGAGGATCGTCAAAGCGGTTTCCTTGTCCACGCTCCAACGGTTCACCAGCTGAAGATTATCAACTACCTTTTGGAGAGAATTACGACTCTTGATTTTTTCAAACTCAGTGCCAAAAAACTGCGGAGTCATTCTCCCTCCGGAAGTATCGCTAAAGCTATTTCCAAGCGGCAACATCCCCATGCCTCGTGGTCTCACCTCGATAATGGCACTACTCTCGTATTTCTTCGGCATCACGTAGGTGATGACCGCCGCCGTCATGAACACCAATAGCAAGGTCAGGAGAATAATCCCATAGCGGTTCTTGATCACTTGCCAGTAATCGACCGCATGAAGGGCAGTTTCGTTTTGTTGAGGAGCGGAGAGCTTCATTTTCGTAAGTTTTTCACAGATTCAAGAGAGTTCCAGTCTAAATAAAAAATCCCGCAATGAATTAATTCATTGCGGGAGACCATAATAAAGCAAATCGCAATTTCAAAGATCGAACGTTTTTAATTCAGAGACCGGCCGATCAAAACTCCGCACTGACACCCACGCTGATGCGATTACGGTCGTATTCGCGTCCGTTGATGTCCGAGTTGGAGTTCGTGTAGTTGTATGAGACCGTTCCGGTAAGGTAATCATTGAACTTAATGGAAAGTCCTATATAAGAATTGATGATGTCTTCGCTTCCATCCGCAAACGAAGCTCCGGTGTCAATCACACGCCCACCCGAAAAGACGGTTGGGATGTAATCAATGCCACCAAACAGTGATAATTTGGGGCTAATGACATAATCACCGGAAATACCGAAGCGAAGAGTCTGGCGATCATCAAACTCCACCAGCGTTGATCCGAAGCTCTGGACGGTGTCATAGTCCTCAATCGCGTAACGAGCGAATGAACGAATTTGCAGCTGCTGATTCATTTGGGAATTCAGCGCGAATTCCACATAAGGTGAGGAATTGCTTGAGCCATCTTCCACATCGCGGAGCTGGATACCCGCGCGGACGATTCCGATCGTATTTGGACTGAATCGATGCTCGATGCCCGCCAAAATGTATTGGTTCGTGCTATCGGAAGATACACCATCTCCTAAAGTCTGGCCGTAGCGATAATCACCCGTCAGGACCGTTTGCGGGCTATATTGGTAGCGGAACTGGTGGTAAAGCTCCCATGTAAATCGGTCATTGTTTTCAACATCCGCATAAGTCGTTCCGGTCAGGCGCAAGCCAGAGTATGTGGCAACGCGCTCGGTCCACCGGTAACCGATCGAATTGTCGGATTTCCAAAAGAAATACGCTCCAGACTGCCGCGAGGATGCGTAGCCGTAAGAATAATCCGGCT
>CAYRLT010000411.1:0-4173 GCA_964425095.1 uncultured Luteolibacter sp. | reverse complement strand
CGTCGGCTTTGCGGTAGCCGTAGCTAACCTTGAAAAGCAGCTTGTTGGTGCCATCGAAAATCTTGCAACCGATGGGATTGGTGTTGGCGTCCATGCGATAGATCGTGAGCATCTGCAGGCGACCGTTGGCGGTGAATTTCTTTTTGGTGAGCGTCCGGTTGTCGGGGGTGCGGGTGAAAAAGGTGCGGGCCCCGTCCTCATGGCGCATGACACGGACGTTCGGGCCGTCCACAGCATTGAAGTCGGCATCCGGCACGGCATGACACACGGCGACCAGCAACCCTGAGATGAGGGCGAGGATTTTCCAGATTGCCAGCGGGTGCATGGGGCGCAAAGTAGGCGCACCCGGCGGATGCTGCAAGCCGCCAATTCCCTCAATTCCCTGATGATTTGGAAAACACGACGCGGCACGCTGGACCTGACCCGGCGCGGACAGATGATGGGGATTCTCAACGTCACGCCGGATTCGTTTTCGGATGGTGGCCATCATTGGGGTGCGGAGCGGGCGCTGGGCCACGCGCGTTTGATGATCGAAGAAGGCGCGGCATTGATCGACATCGGTGGGGAATCGACGCGGCCGGGGGCGGCACCGGTCTCCGCTATGGATGAAATTCAACGCACGGTGCCGGTGGTGAGTGCGTTGCGGGCGGAGTGGGACGGGCTGATTTCCATCGATACCTCGAAGGCGGCGGTGGCGGAAGCCGCACTGGCCGCCGGGGCGGACATCGTGAATGACGTGACCGGCCTGCGCGGTGATCCGGCGATGGCGGAAGTCTGTGCGGCGAGTGGCTGCGGGGTGGTGGTGATGCACATGCGGGGCGAGCCGCAAACGATGCAGACGGCTCCGCAATACGCGGATGTTGTGGCGGAGGTGCGGGAGTTTTTTGTGGAACGGATGGAGGCGCTGACCCGCGCCGGGATTGATCTGGAATCGCTGTGTTTTGATCCGGGGATTGGTTTTGGCAAAGCGCTGCATCACAATCTGGCATTGCTGCGCGCGGTGGGTGATCTTAGCCCGGCGGGCCGGCCCTTGTTGCTTGGAGTATCGCGGAAATCCTTCATCGGGGCCTTGCTGGGAACGAACGATCTGGTGTTACGGGATTGGCCGACGGTTGCGATCACGTCTAAGGCCCGCGAGCAGGGAGTGATGCTGCACCGCGTGCATGCCGTCCGTCCGAATCTGGAGGCGATGCGTATGACCGAGGCGATCCTAGGCGGAGGGTGCCAGGCTGTGGAGCGCGGTGCGTGACGGTTCAAGGAGCGGCGAAACGTGTTCGCCCCGACCATGAGGAGTCAATGAAAAGCGCTTTGCTCAGCTCATTGACTTTCCATGGGCATCGGCGGACACGTTCCGCCGCTCCGTAAAAACATTGGGCTAAAGCCAGCGCTCCTTGCCAAATCTTAGTTTGGAGCTTTAACAAGGGGCTTTGCTCCTACGGCGAAACGGTATTTGGCGATGGCCTCGACGACGCCGGTGGCGAGCGCCTTCTGGTAATCCTCGTTTTGGATCAAGCGAGCCTCATAGGAATGCGACATAAACCCGCCTTCTAGCAAAATCGCCGGATGGCAGACGCCGGACAACACGCTGAAACGGGCGCGCTTGATGCCGCGATCGAAGGTGTTATTCTGGAGGCGGCGAAGAATGGACCCGTGCACGGAGGTGGCGAGGGCGATATTCGCGGAGTCGTGCTCATTTCCACTGCGCTGCCGGTTGTCCGCAGGAATGAAATCCCGACCATAGTGGGCGACGCCGGGAGGCGAGAGGGTGAAGGTTTCGATGCCGCGCGCGGCCGGGCCACCCGAGTTGAAATGAATGCTGATATAGATCGCTTTTTCCTTCACGGCGTTCGCGAGATTGACGCGTTCTTGGAGGGAGAGAAAGCGATCGCTTTCGCGGGTCATGACGACCTTGAATCCTTGTGCTTGAAGTTGGGATTTCACCCGTCCGGCGACTTTGAGGTTGTAGGCGGCCTCGGTGCCGAGGGAATTGGTGGCTCCGGGATCTTTGCCGCCGTGGCCGGGATCAAGAATTACGGTGCGGAAATCACCGGCGTTTTTGATGAAATTCGGCCGCAATACAGGATCGATCAATTTTGCCAAATCCATCCGTGAGACGTAGGCGGAATCGCCGGAAGTTGCCACTGGATTGCTGAACACGAATTTAACGCCGTTCATCAGGCACTCGTTGCCACCGACTTGGAGTTTCATCTCGATCTTGGCATTTTCGAGCGTGATTGAGTTTCCGAGGCGCGTGAGTTTGGTGAAACCGTAAAAGCGCTTCATGCTTTGCACCGAGACATAGTCGTGGCCATCGATCTTGGCAACCTCCCAACCGGCCTCGGTGGCGGCAGAGGCGAGCGATGCCAAAGCCGCGAGACCACACAGCAGCACCGCTCGCACACGACAGACGAGCGAGTGGGGCAGGAGGGAAATTTGATACAGTTGCGACACAGGTTTTGCGAGATAATGCCATTCTTAGAAACCATTGACAATCAGATTTCTCGGCAAGTTCAGAGTTGGTGATGAGCGCCGCCGAGGATGCTGCGGGCGTCGAACCCGTGATTGGCGAGAATGCGAGCGGCAAAGTAGCTGGTTTTGCCCATTTGGCAGATGGTGAAAACCGGCTGGCGGCGGTCGAGTTCATCGAGGCGGCCGCGAAGCTCGGCCAGTGGGATGTTTTTCGCGCCGGGCACCGGCCGTTTCGCCGCGACGGCCGCCGGGCGGACATCGACGATTTGCGCTCCGGCGCTTTTGAGATCCGGCACGGGGACGAGTAAACCATCGCGCATGTTGCCAGCGGCAAAGCCAGCGACGTTGATGACATCCTTGGCATTGCCGAAGGGAGGGGCGTAGGCGAGCTCGAGGTGGGCGAGATCGTCGATGGTGAGTCGCCCGCGCAAGGCGGTGGCGATCACGTCAAGGCGCTTGTCCACGCCGTCCTTGCCGCTGGCTTGAGCGCCAAGCACGCGCCCATCTTCCGGCGACCACAACAGCTTGAGGGTGATCGTTTCCGCGCCGGGAAAATAACTGGCGTGCGACGAGCCATTGACCGTGACGGTTTGATAGGGAATACCTTCCATTTTCAACCGGGTCTCCGAATAGCCGGCGATCCCTGCGGCTTGATCAAAGACGCGGACGATGGCGGTGCCGATGCTGCCGGGGTAACGCAGGGCTTTTTCGCCCAGGAAAATGTGATCGGCTGCGGTGCGGCCCTGGCGGTTTGCGGGGCCGCCGAGCGGGATGGCGGTGCGTTTTCCGAGGATCGGATCTTCGGTTTCGCAGACATCGCCCACGGCATAAATGGCCGGATCGGAAGTGCGTTGCCACGAGTCCACCTGGATGTGGCCGCGCGGCCCGAGATCGAGGCCGGAATCCTTCGCTAAGCCGCTTTCCGGGCGCACGCCGATGGATAGAATGACGAGGCCGGTGCTGAGATTTCTGCCAGACTTGAGTTTCGCGTCGATGCCGGTAGCGGTGGTTTCAAAACCCTCGATCCCATCGCCGAGGACCAACTCAATGCCTTTTTCGCGCAACGTGGTTTCGAGCGGGCGCACCATTTCCGCGTCGAGTTGGGGCAGCACTTGCGGCTGGAGTTCGATGACGCTGACCTGCTTGCCGATGGCGTGGAGTTGCTCGGCCATTTCAAGGCCGATAAAACCCGCGCCGATGATCGCGACTTTTTCCACTGCGGCTGCCGCAACCTTGATGCGGTCCATGTCTTGGAGATTGCGCAACGTGTGGACGAGCGGGCTGTCGATACCCGGCAACGGCGGCCGCAGCGGGCTGGCTCCGGGGGCGAGGATGAGTTGGTCGTAACTGAGCAAGGACTCCGCGCCGTCGGTGAGCGAGCGGATGCGGACTTGCTGGTTCTCGCGATCGATGGAAACGGCTTCGGTGAGCGTGCGGACGTCGAGATTGAGGAGCGCGCGGAGGCTGTCCGGGGTTTGGATCGCGAGATCCGCGCGATCCGGGATATCGCCGCCGATGTGATAGGGCAGGCCGCAGTTGGCGAAGGAAACGTCCGGGCCTCGCTCCAACACGATGATGTGGGCGGCTTCGGAATGGCGGCGGGCACGGGCGGCGGCAGATGCTCCGCCAGCCACACCACCGATGATGAGCAGGGTCATTGGGTTGGTTTTCATGAGAATTCTAACTGATTTCAAAAATGGATCG
>CAYRLT010000410.1:0-2712 GCA_964425095.1 uncultured Luteolibacter sp. | reverse complement strand
AAATACTTCGTGGATTTCGTAGGCACGCAGGCACTCGAACTTCTGCGGTCGTGCAAGCTTTCGCCCGGAAGCGTTTCGGAGGTCTTTCCGGCCAACGCGCTACAACCGCTCTTTGACGAACTCATCCAAGCAGGCTCCAATGCTCATCGCGGAAACGCGGACCTGTGCGCCAAATTGCTAGAATGCCTGTCGCTCCGCATTTCCTCTTCACGCGCCCCGATTGAAACCGCACAAACGCTATCTTTTGCGACATTTCAGCGATGCCGGAAACACATAGGGCAGCACGCCCTGCGACTACAATCCCTCGATCAAATCGCCAGCGAATGCCACATCAACCAAGCCTACCTCTGCCGCCTGTTCCAGCGATTCGACCACAGCTCACCATACAAGTATTTGCTCCGCTTGAAAATGAACCACGCCGCCGAGCGCCTCCAGCAAACTGACATATTAGTCAAACAGGTGGCCGTCGAGTCAGGGTTCAGCGACCCCTTTCACTTCTCCCGCGTATTCCACTCCATCCTCGGTATGTCCCCTGCCGCTTTCCGAGGACTGCGATAGGTTTAGCACGCAGCTCAACCAATTATGAGCCTTGAGTTGGCCAAGCATTCGGCCAAACCGAATGGGCCAAACCATTCTATATAATGCTCTTAAATAGGTAGTCATACATTAAAATCGACTCAATGACCAACGGACTCGCCACCGAGGTAGTTGCCGTAGCCGACGATCACTGTGGAGGCCACCAAGATAAGAAGGCCAAGAAAAACCAGGTTCATTGTTTTACGGCTGGAGCCACGCCATTCGTGAAGGAAGATTCCCCAGATGGTGCTGAAAATGATGATCGACGCCATATGGAGAGTCCAACTCGAGAAGGTGTAGGCTCCCATTTTCGTCTCGCCCATGCTGTAAAAGAAAAACTGCAAATACCAGGTCACGCCCGCGACGGCGCAGAAGAAATAGTTTCGAAGAAGTGGAGCAGGCCCCTCATAGCTAGCGGCACCGGTGGAGGCACCGTGGGCGGCGGCCTCGCGGTTGGCTGCAATCTCGGGCGCGGCTGAGATCATCATGCCCTCGGCCGCACTCATCTCGGAGATGTGGGAGGGACGCATGTTGAGGTATTCGTGGCTCGAGCGGTTGCGGATATTAAGGATGAGGCACCAGATAAAGTTCGTGGTGAAGCCGCCCCAAAGCACGACGACAAGAACAGGAAGGTTTTGCCAGAGAAGGCTCCCGCCGGAAGTCTCCAACGCAACCTTGGTGATCTCTCCCAGCGGCTTGCCAGCTGCGAGGCCGTAGGCAAAACAGGAACTCATCACGCCGGCAAAAACGGCGACAAGCATGCCTTTTTTAAAATCGAATTCCTTGATGGCGGCCGCCTTTTCTTCTTGGGAAAGTTCCTTCTCCTTGGACATGCCGGCCGCGCCGCTGATTGCTATGCCAACGAGGCAGGCCAGCACACCAGCAAGAACGGTGAGGCCAGAGCTGCTGGCGAGCAGTTCGCCGAATTTGCCATCAAAGATCGGCGGCATAAGCGTGCCAAAGGCGGCACAGAAACCAAGAGCCACAGCCATGCCGAGAGCGATTCCCAGATAGCGCATAGTGAGACCAAAAGTGAGGCCGCCGATGCCCCAGAGGATGCCGAAGAGGTAGGACCACATCAGCGAGGCGCGCGGTGCGGCGGCGATGTGGCCGAAGAGATCAGGCACCAGCAGGCTGGCCAGCACATAAGGTGCGATGACCCAACTGAAGACGCCGCCAACGATCCAATAGGTCTCCCAGGACCATCGTTTCACTCCGCGATAGGGAATGTAGAAACTGGCGGATGCGAGACCGCCGAGCCAGTGGAAGAAGACGCCGAGTGCAAGGTTCATGGTGTGTTGTTTTGTGGGGTTGAGGTTTGGTCTGTGATTAGTTCCGCTTCGAGAGGATTGTTTTTTCGTAGGTTTTAACCTCGGCGATCCAGGAGGAATCACCGGGCACATTCTGGCGACGACAGTGTTCCTGCCAGACAGCACCGAGCGGGAGGGTCTTCGCCTCCTCCATAAGCGCAAGGCGCGTGGTGAAATCGCGAGAGGCCTCGGCTTCGCGGAGGAGCGCCGCAGGCTCGAGCAACGCGGCGAGTAGCGCCTTGATGGTCGAACGAGTGCCAATGACCCAGGCCGCAATGCGGTTGATGCTGGCATCAAAGAAATCGAGGCCGATATGCGTGCGGCCAAGGAATCCGCCGCGCACGAGTTCCTCCATGATGGCACGCGTGGGATCATCCATCAGCACCACATGGTCACTGTCCCAGCGGACGCCGCGGCTCACATGGAGCAGGATTTCGGGAACGAATTGCAGGACCGACGAGATTTTGTCCGCGAGGTTTTCGGTCGGATGAAAATGCCCAGCGTCCAGACAGTAGAGGAGTTGTTTTTTTACGGCGTAGCCGAGGTAGAACTCGTGCGAGCCGACAACATAGCTCTCCGAGCCGATGCCGAAGAGTTTGCTCTCCACGGCATCGAGGTTGAGATTGCGGTCAACCGGCGCGGCAAAAATCTCGTCGAGCGATGCGGCAAGCCGTTCGCGGGGCGTCTTGCGGTCGTAGGGCATGTCCTTCGATCCATCCGGAATCCAGACATTAGTAACCACTGGCGAGCCGATCTGCTTCGCAATTTCTTCGCCGATCTTCCGGCAGGCGATGCCGTGGTTGATCCAAAATTCGCGGATCGCCTT
>CAYRLT010000409.1:0-3217 GCA_964425095.1 uncultured Luteolibacter sp. | reverse complement strand
AGCGATGGCCAGTGCGATGGAGGTGGTTTTTTTAATCATGGGTTGGTAGATGAGTTTAAAGCGGCGCGCATTTCTGCGGGCCGATCGGTGATGATGGCGTCCACGCCTTGAGCCCGGTAGGTGGGGCCGAGTTTCGGATCGTTGATCGTCCAGACATAATGCTCGATGCCGGCGGCTCGGATTTGATCGAGCAGACCATTGTCCACATCCCCTCGCCCGGACATGAGAGCGAGGGCGCGCATCCCCTTTAAGGTTTTCAGGACTTTTGCCGGGGCGTTGCGGGGTTTGCCGTTGGGTTTTTTGTCGAAGGAGCAAAGCCAAGCGGTCTGCCATTTCGGATCGCGCTCTTTCAGGGATTTGAGCAACGCACTATTGAAGCCAATGACCACGACCTGGTCGGGGGTCAATCCGCTGGATGCGAGTTCACGCAGGAGGGGATCGATGATTTCGGGGCCGCACTTGATTTCGATGAAGATTTTCTTTTCCCGCGGCACGGTGGCGAAGACCTCGGCGATGGTCGGGATGCGGGTGCCTTTGTATTGGTCGCCCTTCCAGGAGCGGAGGGCGCGCTCAGAGGCTTGGGGCTGAATGCTGCCCACATCAAGTTGGCGCAACTCCTCCAAGGTGGCGTTAGCAATGGCGAGTTGCTGGCCGACGAGGCGCTTTGTGTCCTTGTCATGGAAACACACGATGTGCCCGTCCTTCGTCAACTGGAAGTCGGCTTCGATGGCATCGGCCCCTTGCGCCCAAGCCAGTTGGAATGCGGGCAGGGTATTTTCCGGAGCCTGTGCTGAAGCACCCCGGTGGGCGATGACCAGAGGGTGCGGAGCGGCCGCTGTCTGGGACAAGGAAAGCGAGAGGGTCGCCAGAGATGCGACAAGGAGGCGGAGTTTTTTCATAGTAAAGTTTACAAGAGAGGTGGATGGGACGCCTCAGTTAGGGACTCGGCCAAAAAAACGCGCATTTGGACGAAATTTCCGACGAAGTCCCTGGACTGCGGCAGCCTGCTGCCGCTTTCCGCCATGCAGCCTGCTGCGAGCGGGGCGAGCGGAGGTTTCATCGGGCTTTTCCCGTGCCAATGCTGCCGGCCTCGCAGCAGGGCTGCATTGGCCAGAGCTACAGCAGACTGTGGCAGTCCAGGGTGCTGCGCACATGTCTTCGATGATAAAAAATTGGCGGAATCCCTTAGATGATTGCCTGAGGTTCGTGCTATTTGGCTGGTGGCGTGACGAACTCCTCGCGGCTTACTTTGCCGTCGTTATTTCTATCAAAGCGCTTGAAACGTGCTTCGCTCTCAGCGCTCTTTTCGGGGTCGGTTGAATATTCTTCAAGCGAGAGGGAGCCGTCCTTGTTCGTGTCCCAACGATTGAAAGGTCCGTTGCGATCTCTAACGGGCGCTTTCGTCGTTGGCTTCGGACTTTCGGTTTCCTGGGAACGCTCCTCGGATCCGGTGCCCAGGTCTTTGCTCACGCAGTCCGGGTTCGGTGTCTTCGGTAGCGTCGCCTTCCAGGCGGTCAACGCCTGGGTCATGCGGGCGATCACTTCAGGGTGCTGCTGGCTCAGCTCCTTTGTCTCGGCCCGGTCCTTCACGACATTGTAGAGTTCGACCTGCTTGCCTTCGGTGTCGGCAAACAGCTTCCACTCGCCATCCCGCATGGCGAAGCCTGCTTGCACCTTCCAGAAGAGCGGCTTCGTGCGCGAAACCGCCTTGCCCTGCCACGCCTCGATCAGGTTCTCGCCATCCCCACGGTAATCATCAGGCAGGACCGCCCCGGCTGCGGCGCACAGCGTCGGCAGCAAATCAACGGCCGTGAAGACCGTGGTCTCGTTGGTCGTGTTCGCCGGGACGTGGCCGGGCCAGCGGACGATGAACGGCGTGCGCACGCCTCCTTCGAAAAGAGAACCCTTCCGCCCACGCAGGCCTCCGGTCGAACCGACACTGTAGTCCCTGCCAAAGCCTTTCTTCACGTCTCCGTCCGTGGGTGTGGGTGGACGTGCATCCGGCTTCCACTCTTGGCCTGCGGGACCGTTGTCGCTGGAGAAGATGACAATGGTGTTCTGCTCCAAGCCTGCCTTGCGGAGCGCGTCGAGCACCCGTCCGACAATCTGATCGCCTTCATAAATCCAAGCGGCATAAGCCTGGCGTTGCGGATCCAACTCCTTGAACAGATCCATGGACGCCTGACTGGGCTGAATCACGAGGTGCGTCTGGGGAATCCAGACATTGAGATAGAAGGGTTGCCGCTGTTTGAGCTCCTCAATGGTTTTCACGGCGTGCTCTCCCACCGCGCCTTTGCTCAATTGCGGTCCCGGGCCGTGATAGACCGTCGAGACATCAACCCCATACGCTGACATCTGCGGAGCATTTGTGTCCTTTCCCATGTGCCACTTCCCGACATGCGCCGTGCGGTAGCCAGCCGTTTTCAAAAAGCGAAACAGGGTGGGTGCCTTCGGGTCGAGCCAGTCGGGCTGGCCCATCTTACGGTTGGCCTCCGGACTCAAAAGGGCATAGAGGAACGAATACCGCGCCGGGAATTGCCCGGTCGTCGCCGCCACACGGCTTGGCGAACAGACCGGGCTGAGCACGTTGAACTGACGGAAGGCCATCCCCTCCTGTGCAAGCCGGTCCAAGTTGGGTGTTTTCTGCCAGGTGTTGCCGTGACAGGACAGATCGCCCCAGCCCCAGTCGTCGGCGTAGATGAATACGATGTTGGGCTTGATAGCATCAGCGGCTTGCAGTGAGGCCAGCGGCGCTAGCAGCAGGGCGGTGATGAGTGTGAGGATGTGTTTCATGGTTGTTCCTTTTGCTTTCATATAATTCAGTGATTCCAGGCGTTGGAAATCACCGCCGGAAGTTTGCAATGCTGAAGCGTATTTTCTCATGGCCGAGTCACTTCTTGCCACCAACTTCAATCGAAACCGTTTCTGTCGTGGACAACGGCAGCCAGAGCACAAGCGCGTATGATCCGTCCGTGTCCACCTCGATGCCTGCCTGATAATCCACGCCGTGCGTTTTGGCCTGACCGTTGATTTTCAAAGTCACGCTGCTGTCCGGGCTGCCCCAATTGGCGATGATGAACGCAGGATTTTCCAGCGGCTGCTCCTTGCTGGCGCGCAGCGTGAAGGCGACGCGCCCGGTGGTCTTCACGAATTTGAAGGCGCGTTCCCGTTTCTCGTAGCCGAGGGAATCGCAGCCGTTCGTATCCGTGACAGCGGG
>CAYRLT010000408.1:0-4415 GCA_964425095.1 uncultured Luteolibacter sp. | reverse complement strand
TCGTGGGGAACACCGACTACATTCCTCTCGACAAAACAAAGCCCTCCAACATCCTCGCCATCCGCGTGTCCGGAAGCTCCGAGTCGGTGGAGAAATTCGACGCCACCACTCGGAATCGAGCGCTCATCGTCGAACAGATCATTCGACCTACCGGATTGATCGACCCCGTGATCGTGATCAAACCGCTCAAGGGCCAGATCGATGAAACCATCGAACTCTGCCGCCAGCGCGTCGAACGACACGAACGCGTGCTGGTCACCACCCTAACCAAAAAAACCGCCGAGGATCTCAGCGAATACCTACAAGGCACCGGCCTCAAAGTGCGCTACATCCACGCCGACATCGATGCCGTCGAGCGGGTGGAAATCCTGCGCCAACTCCGCGCCGCCACCGTGGACGTGTTAGTCGGCATCAATCTCCTCCGCGAAGGACTCGACCTACCCGAGGTCTCGCTCGTTTGCATCTTGGATGCCGACAAGGAAGGCTTCCTGCGCAACCAAACCTCGCTCATCCAAACCGCCGGCCGCGCGGCCCGCCACATCACCGGCGAATGCGTGCTTTTCTGTGATCGGGTGACCGATTCCATCCAAGCCCTGCTCGACGTCACGGAGCACCGCCGGACGCGCCAGCAAGAGCATAACGAAACCCACGGAATCACCCCGCAGGGCGTCAAGCGAGCCTTACAACACAGCCTGCAAACCCACGAAAAGGAACGCGAACAGGCGAAATCCCTCAACCAATCGCTGGTGGCCGACAATTTGGAAACTTATGACAAACTCCGCGTCATCGCCGAGTTGGAGGCGGAAATGCGCGAGGCCTCGTCACGCCTCGAATTCGAACGAGCCGCCCACCTACGCGACCAAATCGTCGCTCTAAAAACCCCTGCAACCACCAAGCCGATGCCACCCGTCAAATACCCGACCGCCAAAAGTTCCCGCAAACCCCGAGTGTCCTCTTGACCCGCGAGTCCACCCATCTGAGTCTCCCGCCGTGTTCACACCGAATCCAGATCGCCCCTATTTTGACACTTGGCTGCGCCGCACCGGTCGCCAATTGGCGGTGAGCGGACGTCTGAGCCAGATCGCCATGGTTCTAGCCTCCGAAAACGGCGGATCAGCGGACGATTGGCGCACCCGCCTTAGAACCGTGCTGGAGGGCAACGAAATCCCATCCCTCGATCTGCTCATGCAAATCGACGCTCTACTCGCCGGACCGTCCCGGGTGAAACAAGATAACGCATCTCAAAGATCTCTTTTTTAACATGTTACGGCTAACCATCGAAAATAAATCGTCCCGCTACTTGGTGCTTGTTATTTGGCATTCATGTAACTCACGATTCTGTCAGAGATGGCACTAATATTGCCACCCGCTTTTCTATCTCAATATGCGCAGCTAAAATGCACCATCTTCATTCCAAATCCGCGATCTTCCGCTTCCGCCTCGCCGCTTTTTTATGGTATGTGGGATGCCTTCTTTTTCCAATCAGTGGCGGCGCATTGATCTATTCGTTGATCGTGATAAATAAGGAGCTCACTTGGATCTCCATGGTCGTAATGATCATCGCCGGATTGATGATTTTCGCCCAATGGATCGTGGCGTTGAGAACGAATTGCCCGCTATGCATGATGCCGGTCTTGGGCAACCGGAGTTGCGCGAAAAACCGGCATGCCCGGAAATTGTTCGGTAGCCACCGCATGCGTGTGGCGTCGAGCATCCTATTCCAAAACTCGTTCCGTTGCCCGTATTGCAACGAACCTACGGTCATGCAAGTCCGGCCAAGGACTCCAAATCCAACCCATCCAAGGGGTTGACAGCGGCGCCCGGGCCGTCGAGCCTCCGCCCATGAGTTTCATTTCAAATCCCTTGCGAATTCTCGCCGCGCCCGTCGCCGGGCTGGCACTTGCCCTCACCCTAACCGCCCAAGCCGAACCCGTTATGCCTGAAACACCATCCGACGTCTCCGCACCGCCCGCCGATGCCAAAAAAACCGCCTCCGGCCTGTCCTCGAAAGTCATTCAAGAGGGCAAAGGCGACAAGAAACCCTCCGCCGCCGATACCGTGACCGTTCACTATTCGGGCTGGACCACCGATGGCAAACTCTTCGATAGCTCGGTGAAACGCGGCCAACCCACCAGTTTCCCACTCAACGGCGTGATCAAAGGCTGGACCGAAGGCCTCCAGCTCATGGTGATCGGTGAAAAACGCCGCTTCTGGATTCCTGCGGATCTCGCCTATGGCGAAAACCCCGGCGGCGGACGCCCCGGTGGCACGCTGGTCTTCGATGTCGAATTGCTCAACATCAAAGAAGCTCCCAAGCCACCTGCCGTGCCAGAGGACGTGGCCGCAGCTCCTGCATCCGCTGAAAAAACAGCCTCCGGCATCGCCTCCAAAGTGCTCGTCAAAGGAACCGGCGTCGTTCACCCGAAGGCGACCGATCAGGTGAAAGTCCACTACTCCGGCTGGACCACCGATGGCAAACTCTTCGACAGCTCGGTGATGCGCAACGAATCGATCGTTTTCCCGCTCAACCAAGTGATTCCTGGTTGGACCGAAGGCGTGCAACTGATGGTAGCTGGCGAGAAACGCCGACTCTGGATCCCTGCGAAACTTGCCTATGGCGAAACCCCGCCTCCTGGCGCGCCCGCCGGCACTCTGGTTTTTGACGTCGAATTGATCGAGATCGTCAAATGATTCGGTTTCGGACTAGGCATGCCATCCCGGTTCTCGCGCTGGCGCTTGCCGCCTGCGCGGAGAAGCCGTTAGGGCCGCCGTTCGAGGGATCCGCCGACGGGCCACATCTTGATGCGGCGGCCCGTCAAAAGACTTCCCCTGCAAAACCAAAATACTCAAAGCCCGTCCGCAAGAACGGACGGGGTGCAGTTTCCTTTATCACCCTTGAGCAATTCTTCACCCTCCAACAATCCGACAATGCACTCGTTTTCGATGCCCGTCTCGGATTTTTCTATCATCTCGGCCACATTCCGGGTGCGATCCATCTGCCGAAACAAAACTGCGCCGGGCTGATCCACGAACGCGAAACCGAAATCAAAACCGCCCTCGCTGCTGGGAAAACCCTTGTCGTTTATTGCACCAGTCGCAACTGCCCGGATGCCATGACTGTGGCCACCCAGCTCGCTGGTTTCGGCTATCCGGCCGCAGTCTTTTCCGGCGGATGGGATGCCTGGAAAAACGCCGATCTACCCTCCGAATAATTCACCCTCTCCACATCATCACCTCATTATCATGACCTCATTCCAAAACGTCACCGTCGATACCAAAGCCAACCTCTATTTCGATGGCAAAGTGGTTTCACACACCGTCCATTTCCAGGATGGCAGCCGCAAAACCCTCGGCCTGATCTACCCCGGCAAGTTCCACTTCGGCACCGCCGCTCCGGAACGCATGGAAATCATCACCGGCCATTGCGAAGTCGTGCTCGACGGCACCAAGGAGTCCCTCCTCATCTCCGCCGGATCATCGTTCGATGTCCCTGGAAATAGCGGCTTCACCATCAAGGTGGATGAATATATCTGCGAATACATTTGCTCATTCCTTCCCGCTTGATGCGCTGGTTCCTGAAGCTGCGAATCCTTGTTGGATGCGTGCCTGTCATGGCAGTGCTGACGAGTTGCGGGATTCGATTACCGGTGGATCCGCCCACCGAGCATGACGTCCCGGTGAAATTCACCGCCCCGCCAAAGAAACCATCGGAGTCACCTGACGTGCTCGTTTGGCTGATCTCCGATGTTTACCACACCGGGATGGTGTTTCCATACGATTGGTTGCTGGATTCCGGATTCGTGCCGCCAGCCGATTTCGGCAATCCGGCATACGTCGCGATGAGCTGGGGAAATACGGATGCTTACTCAGAACAGGGATTGGGATCTACTTTGAAATTGTGCGAGGTGCTCTTCACCCCCACCCACTCGGTGATGGAGTTGATCGCCATCAACTGGAGCATCGCAGAGGTCTGCCCGCACCAACGAATCTGGCGCAAACTCGTAACCCGTGAACATGGTCCGCAACTCGCCCACTTCCTCAACGAATGCTCGGCCAATGGCCCGGACGGCCGCCCGAAAGTCGTGCGCCCGGCAAGCTGGGGCAAAGGCGTGCAACTGGAAGGCCGACACTCGTATTTCATCCCGCGGGTCTGCAATGTCTGGACCGTCCAAGCCATCGAATGCCTCGGCGGCGAAATCAACCCGTGGCTCGCGCTCACCGCCGATGGCCTCATCCGACAGGCCGAACAAGCGCCCAATGATTTCGAAAAAATCTGGCCGGGAAAACCGAAGAACCCCGAATCCCGGGCCACCCAGAGCCCTCCAGACACCCGTTAAATCGCATCGACACGCAAGATCCGCCCGGATTTTGCGAATTCGTGCCGGGATTGAGGACTGGACAGCGGGCGACCGGCG
>CAYRLT010000407.1:0-9765 GCA_964425095.1 uncultured Luteolibacter sp. | reverse complement strand
ACGCGTGAGACCGCTCAAAAACTCACGGGCATGGTGTATGGCATCGTTTGTTTCGCCACCTTGTTCAGCTTTGTTGGCACGGTGCTCGGTGGTATCTGGGCGGACCAATCGTGGGGCCGCTTCTGGGGTTGGGATCCCAAGGAAAACGGCGCGTTACTCATCGTGCTATGGTGTGCACTCATCCTTCACGCCCGCTGGGGTGGATTCATCCGTCAGCGCGGCATCATGGCCATGGCGATCATCGGCAATGCGATCACCGCGTTCTCATGGTTCGGAGTGAACATGCTGGGTGTCGGCCTTCACTCTTATGGATTCATGGACAAGGCATTTCCTTGGTTGTTGGGTTTTGTCATCTCGCAGTTCGTGCTGATGTTGCTCACCCGCCTTCCCGCCAATCTCTGGCGCAGTTTTTGCAACGCGCCACCGAAGGATGTAAAAGCTGCTGGATTTTTAGTAGATTCGGCACCTGCCGCTCATTAGGAGTGGGCATTCGGTGCCTCAGGGAGCGGCGGAACATGTCCGCCGATGTCCATGAAAAAGCCAATAAGATGAGCGAAGCGCTTTCCATTGTCCCATCATGGTCAGGGCGAACATGTTCCGCCCTGCTCCTTGCGCCAAAGCGACGCGTCCCAAGGTGTGGCAATGATACCGCATGAGAATTCTTAGAGGCAACGGAATGAATACCGTGCTCCAATTGAGGAGCCACCTCATTTTCGAGGTTGAGTATCAGGCCTGCTGGGCGGGCTTGGCAAGACAGGCTTTGATCTGATCTTCCAGTTGTGCGGTCATCGATGAAGTTGGGGCGAATCCTTTTTGTGGGGGTTCGAAAATCGAGCTTTTCTCTGGATCGGAGGGTTCCTCCGCGCCGGGTTCGATCAGCATCACCAAGCGGGGAAATCGGCTGGGAAGCCAGTGGATTTCTGAGGTGCGGGCGAAGGTTTTCACCAACTTTTCAACCTGCTGTCGACGGGCTTCGGGGATGGAATCATTGAGCGTGATTTTCACGGGAATTTTCGGATGATGGGATGCGCTACTTGCACCAAATGCATGAGGTAGGCCGCGGGGCGATCCGATGCGAGCAAATTCATGACTTAAAATCGTTTCAGGCGGAATCCGATCCTGGGAATTTTTCGCGAAGCATTTTCAGCAATTCCTCGGGGTTCTCGGCGATTCTTGATGCCCCGGCGGCCAACAGTCGATCCCGGTCATGGTATCCCCAGGTGACGGCGATGGCCTGCATGTCCGCGTTGGTGGCCGTTTCCAAATCCATGGTGGAATCGCCGATCACGATGCAGCGCTCAGGAGCTTCTCCCATGGCGGCGGCGATTCTCAAAGCGCCTTCGGGGTGGGGCTTGTGCGGGATGCCATCTTGTTGGCCGAGCACTTGAGCGAAATGAATGTTTGGGAACACCGCACGGGTGATGGTGCCGGTGAACTCGTGGGTTTTGTTTGAAAGCACGGCCATTTGGAAACCGTCCAGTTGGAGTTCGTGCAGCATGCTATGGATTCCCGGGTAGGCCCGGGTGCCCTCCGCCCAACTGAGGTCGTAGTCTTTCTTGAAAAAAGTAACGAGGGTCTTGATGAGGGTCGGGTCCGCTCCTGGGTAAACCGAGCGTCGGATAAGCATTTGCAGGCCATCACCGACGAAAGACCGCACGTTGGCATTCGAGTGACCCGGTAATCCGTGAGCGGTGAGCGCGCAGTTCAAGGACGCTGCAATGCCGGGTAGGGAATCCACGAGGGTTCCATCGAGGTCGAAAATCACACAAGGCTTCACGCGGGGAAGCTGGATGAAAGCGCGCTCGAGAGGAAGCGCTTAAAACCCGATCATGCTGACGAGTTCATGGTCGCTGAAATCTTCGAGATGATCCACGGCGGCGATGAGGGTTTCGGTTTCTGCGATTTCCTCGATAGCTGCGGCCTGCGCGGAATCAAAGGTGTTGCTCAGCTCTTCCGGCGCGGATGTCGGGCCGGACAAGCTGATGATGGTGAAAGCCAATGCGGCGCAGGTAGCAGCGAGTCCGGCGAGCGGGGCAGGGGAGAGCAGACGTTTCCACCAGCTTTCGGGTTGGCCGGCGAGGCGTGCGGCGCGCACGGCATCATCCACAAATCGCGGGCTGGGATTCACGGGCGTCGCTTGATCGAGCAATTTCCAAACGGCGTCATGTTCCCATGAGTCGTCGGTGATGGATGGCTTGCGGTTCATGATGCGTGGTGGTTTTACCAACGAGGAAACACCATGCCGATGCGAAAGTTGCGGCTTTTTCAAAATTGGCGGAACGGGAGGGATTTGAACCCTCGGTACGGTTACCCGTACGTTCCCTTAGCAAGGGAGTGCTTTCGACCACTCAGCCACCGTTCCAGAAAGCAGGTCGAGAGGTTTCAATCACAGGCCGGGCGACTCGTCAACCCCGGCCGATGGATTCTTTGACAATTCTCCGTCTGAATCAGCTTCCACTAGGGGTTCTATCTCGGAAACTGCGACTTCTTCAGTAGGTGCGGCAGCTTCCTCGACAGGTGCAGCGGTTTCCTCAACGGGTGCAGCGGTTTCCTCAACGGGCGCGGCAGCTTCCTCAATAGGAGATGCGGGCTCGTCAGTAGGGGCGACGGCCTCCTCGGGAAGGGCTGCGACTTCCTCGGCGGCAGATTCTTCGGCAAGTGGCTCCTCATCACCCGGCGTTTCAGCGGAAGCGGCTGGTGTGGAGGCTTGGCCTTCGGGTTTCGCCTTTTTGGATTTCTTTTTCTTTTTGCCGCTGCCGGGCTCGGCGCTTGGAGCTTCGCGGATTTCCTGCACGACGAGCGTGTCATCAGTGAAGAGCAGGATGTGGCCCTGATGGAGGAGCCAGAAAAGATCGGCGGCAAATTCCGCGGGAGGCGCGGTGCTTCCTTCGGGCAGGACGGCTTTCCAGAGACCTTCGAGTTTGGCGGGTTTGTTTTCGCGGATCCAGCCGACCATGATGGCGGGGCGCTCGGCAAGAGCCGCGCCGAATGGCAGTGGATGCGGCCTGGCGGGACCGGTGAAAAGTTTTCCCTGACGCTTGAAAACCGGCAGATGCTCGGCCTCCACCGCCTTGCACACGGCGGGAATCAGGATCGCCGGATGATTGCGGGCATGGTTTCCGGCGAGCTTCAACGAGGCCATCAACGACGGCGAAAGATTCTTCGGCGGCACGGACGCCAACACCTCGGCATGACGGACTTCCGCGAAGGCTTGGTCGAAACAGCGGGTTGCGAGAGCACGCTCAGCCTCGGAACGATCTTCGATCCACGCGTCATCGGCATCACCCTTGATCCGCCAGCGGGTCTTTTGCTTCATCGTTTCCAACCAAGCGTTCACCGCCTCCTCGCCGCGTTCGGTGCGAACCTTGGCGGAATACGCGGCGAAGGGCATGTTAGGGAAACGTTCGCGGTGCAGGCGGCGCAGATTCACCTGATAGGCGTGAAAGTTCGGTGGCCCCAGCCATTCGCCGGAGATGCCGCATTTGGCGACGAGTTGAAAATTTCCGCTCGGTGGATCGACCTCGATGGTTTCCTCCTCGATGAGCTGGTCTTTAAGTTCGGATTGCCACAGGTGGCGGACTGCCTCCTCGCGAGTGAGGAAAACGGACTCATCGAGCTTGCCGCGTAGCAACGGGGCATGAGGCGCGGGAGCCTCAAATACCGCACGGCAACGACTGCGTTCGGCGAGCAGGATTTTCGCAACATCGAAAAGCGGATAGACGCGCGCCACCTGGTGGATTTCCTTGCCGATGAGATGGACGGCCTGGGCATCGGGCGCAAGAGTCACTCGCACACCTTCTTCGGGGCCGACCTCTTCATTGCGCTGTGGCGCTGCACGGCGATCCTCAAATTTTCCATCACGCCCTTGGAATGGCCGACGTCCACCATCGCGCTCACGATCGCGTCCACCATCCCGATCACGCGGTGCTCCCCGACGGTCGTCAGGTCCACGATCATCGCGGCGAGGCGGGCGTTCCCCGGACTTGGAATCCGGCTTGGACGCTCGTTCTTGCTGGCTGCCGCCGGTGGCACGCGCCCATGCGGGTCCTAGTGCAAAACTGGACAGCAGGTCACTCAGGGGGTTTTTGTCGGAATCGCTCACGGCGCGCACTCTAGAGGGCGTTTTTCAAAATGACAAACTCGACGTTGACTCATTTTCATGGGGTTTTCAATGGCGAACGAGGTCGATGATCCGTCGTGCCGCACCTTCGTGGCAGGCGAGGAGTTGCGATGCGTGACGCGTCATCGCCTCAGCGGTTTGGTGATCTAGAACGCTGATGATTGCTTGAGAAAGTGACGCTTGATCGTGTGCGCGCAAACTTCCTTGTGATGCAACCAGGCGGCTGGCCAATGGTTCGAAATTCTCCATGTGAGGACCGAAAATCACTGGTTTTCCCGCCAAAATTGCCTCGCTAGGGTTCTGTCCGCCGCTGGCGAGGAAGCTTTTGCCGATGATCACCGCATCGGCATGGGCCGTCCAATCGCGCAGCTCACCGGTGGAATCGATAACGAAAACGCAGCGGCCATCGGCGCTCACTGCGGGCGTTTGAAATCCTGAACGCAATACGACTTCGAACCCCGCGTGTTCGAGTTCTTGTTTCACTTCCGCGCGGCGCTCCGCATGGCGTGGCACAATTACCGGCAGCGCTTCCGGCGCAGCTTCGTGGATTGCGGTGGCGATCCATGTGTCTTCGCCAGCGTGGCTGCTGGCAACCAGAATGACCGGCCGGTTTTTTCCAAAAGCATCCAGCATGTGTTGGAACTCCGGTCGCCGCGCGGGGAGTTCTCCGCTGGAAGGATCAAACTTCAGGCTGCCTGTATGGTGAATTTTTTCCGGGGCCACGCCAAGAAACTGCCAGATTTCCGCATCGGCGGATTCTTGGATCGCCACCGCGTCCAGCATTGAAAAAACCGGTCGCACCCACGCAGCCAAACGTCGGAAGCGTCTCGCCGAGCGCGGTGACATGCGGGCATTGACCAGCGCCACCGGGATCTTTCGTTTGCGGCACGCGAGTAACAAATGCGGCCATGCCTCACCCTCGATCAGGATGATTTGCGCTGGCTCGAAGCGATTCAAATAACGCCGGACCATCGAAGGAAAATCGAGTGGCGAATAGGTCACGCGCAACCCCGGAATCGCGGCAGCCGTGGCGACTGCATGGCCGGTGGCCGTGCCAGTGGCCAACACGAAACGTGCGTCAGGATCGCTGCCAAGCCACTCGCGGATGAGCTTCAAGGCCAGCATGGCCTCGCCCACGCTCACCGCGTGAATGTGCACCGCTCCGCATGGATCGAATTCTTGCGGACCCGTATAAATCGCCGCCCGCTCACCCAAGCGCGTCCCAAATCCCCCGCGCCGCAACATTTTCACAATCCACCCGGGAAACGCCGCCAGAAACAGCAGCGGCAACAAACATCGGTAGATCGCAAGGGCGGTGAACAATCGCATCGCGGAACAGGCTAAGCGATGATGCCGAAAGCGTAAAGAAGGATGCGGGACGCTCGCTCTGCTTCGGAAAAACCGAGGTTTTTAAAACCGCGACCGGAGCCAAGCGGTATCGGACGAGCCGATCTTCCCAAATCATGAGTCAAAGCTCTCCCTCGGATCAAAGGTGGCAGCGCGGATTTCATCGAAGATCGGGGTGCGCTCACGCTCGACGCAGGTGGCGGCATACAGGAAAAGCGCAGCAGACCAGGTCTGCCAATCACGTCCGCTCGGCCTGCCGGTCTGCGCCTTGCACCACTCGTTGAATCCCCACTCCGCTTCATTCTCGTGCCAGGGTTTCACCAACTCGGCGAGGGCCGCCAGCTTGCGACGGGCCAATTGGAAACGTCCCGCAGCCACCAAGGCGGCGATGTAGAACCCACAGATGAACGGCCACACTCCGCCGTTGTGGTAATCGCCCGGTCGGTTGTATTCGTCGTAGCGCGGCCGCCAGTCCGGATGTTCCGGTAGGATGAAGGGAAACAGATTGGGGGGGAGATCGACCGCCAAATCGCCGCTGCGCCGCATCGCCTTGCACTCGGTCTCCACCCACGCGATCAAACGTCGGCTGCGGCTCGGCGAACCGACGCCCGTTAGAATCGCCAGGCTGTTTCCTAACAAATCGAAACGATGGCTTTGAAACAGCTTGTAGGAATACAGGGTATAATACGGCTTATGCGCGGAGACGAGTCCTTCATGAACATGCGGGTTCTTCCGTTTTCCCGTGACTTCGAAGCGGTTCATCAGGTCGCGCAGAATCTGTGCCTGCCCGTATTGGCCGAACTGGACGAGATAGGCATAGACAATCGCGTTCACATACAAGCCGAAGCCCATCACATACTGCTCATCGCGCCAGTCGCTGGTGGGAAGTTGGGCGACCATGACCATGTCGTCGGGACTCTGGTATTCCATCCACGTGAGGGCATTCCGCGCCGCTTCTTTCAGGAAATCCTGTTCTCCAGTGGTGCTGCGGTAGGCTCCGAGCCCGAAGAGAAACAAGGGTGTGGTGTCGCTCGCCCCGCGGTCATCTGGGTCGTGCGCCAGCGATGGAATATGGCCGCGCACCGTCTGGTTTTTCGCTAGAGCCTCGAGGGTGCGGCGCAAAGCGTCCATGAGTCGGGCTTCTCCGCTGACGCAATAACCCAGCGCGGCGATCATCAGATCGCGGGTGTAGGGTTCCGGGTAGCCCCAGCCGGCGGTGCGCGGCAAGCCGTGGTAAGGCCCGCTGGCATTGTGCAGCAACACTTGAATGGCAGCCTCCTTGGCTTGCTCGATCCGTGATTGGCTCTGGTGGTTCATGAAGACGATTTCCTGTGATGGATTGGATTGCCTAGTGAATGTCGAGACGGTCTGAAATGAGATCCACGAAGCGTTTGGCGACATTCCGATAGTCGAAGAGTTCGACGACGCGCTTGCGGCCGGCTTCGCCCATGCTCTGCCGGAGGGCGGGATCCCGCATGAGGCGCAGCAAATGCTCGGCGATATCCGGTACGGATGCGCGGTAATCCGCAGTCCGCAGAAACGGAAGTGTGATGCGGCGTGGTTCGTCGAATCCATGGTCCCGCCCCAGCACCGTCTCGCTGATCTTGATCTCCTGGGCCACTCCGGCAAGCAGCGCGGTCTCGCCATGGACCATCGTATCCAAAAAGGCCATCGCATCGATCGCGATCACCGGTTTGCCGCAGGCATTCGCCTCCACTTGAATCATGCCGAATCCCTCCAAGCGTGAAGGCGCGGCGTAGATGTCGCAAGCTGCCAGCAGATAGGGCATGAAATTGCGTGAAACAATGTTGGAAGTGTAAACCACGTTCTTGTCGATCCCAAGGTGATGGGCCAACTGGAGATCCTCCACGTTCTGACTCATGGTCCGCGGCTGCGGCCAGACTTTGCAGACATACTTCCAATCCGGCGCTTCCTGATCGATCAGCGCGAGCGCCTGCATGACTTCCTGCGCGCCCTTGGAAGTCGCGTCGCCGCCGACCGTTAGAATCATGATCTGGTCGTCAGCCACGCCCAATGCCTCGCGGATCGCGAGCACTTTCGGATCGTTGCGGTCACGCGGCATGAAGGCGCCGGTGTCACAACCGACGGGAAGCACCTCGATGATATCCGCGTTGATGCCGTCACGGATATAGGTGTCCCTGACCCAGTTAGAAGTGACAAGGATGAGTGGCAGGGAATTCAGGATATCTTGGTAGGCGGCCACATAGCCATCGGCCACGAACCACGGGACGGGCCTCATTCCACAGCGGATAGGATGCAGCACCAAATGGGGAGAGTGCCCCCAAAAACCGATCCCCACGACGGCGTCCGGTTCAAACCACCGGTAATACCACTCCTTTTCCTGTGGAGACTCGAAATGCGCGGCGTGCACGTCCACACCCAGTTCGCGCAGCCCGCGGCAAAGGAGATCTCCCTGGGTTGCTAGGCCTGCGGGGGAGGGCGGATAATCGTAAAGGGCTAGGACTTTCATGGTGGCACTTTGGTGGTTTCAAGGAAATCGACAGCGGCGCGGGGAGAGCGAAAGATCCGGAAACCCTCTTCGCGGGGCGTGCAGCGGGCTTCCCAACTGGTTTCGGAAAATCCATAGAGCTCGGTGATCAGGCGGTGCTTTTCGCGCCAAACGCCATCGTTCAGACCAAGGCGCAGATCCGCTCCGTCAATGACATGTGGCAGATGAGCTCCTCCCCCATCTTCGTAAGCGAACAACCAGAGTGCATCCGTTTGGACGAGCCCGTTCTTCCATAATTCCACGATAGCCCGACAACATTCCTCGTGGCGGCGATGCTGGGTATATTCTCCGCAGGGCCCATGGGTGATCACCAGATCGAATTGCCTGCCATGCAACAAGCTCTGGACGGTCTGACACAGTGTTTCGTGATCCAGAGGTTCCTGATCAGGCCCGTCGTCAAGGTCCGCCATCTCACCATCACTACTCAGAAACTCCAGCACGCGCCGGAATTTTGGAGCGCGATCAGGATCGCTTGCTCGGCACAGGGTCACGATCCACCAGCACCATTCGGGGTGTGAAAGGATCAATCCTCCGCTCCACAAAATCTCGTCGTCCGGATGAGCGACAACCACTGCGGCATACGTCCTGTCACTGGGCGTCCCGGCAGTGGGCGTCCCGATAGAAATCGAGCGGGCCATGATCGTGGACCTGATGGAAAATCAGGGAGTCATCACAATGCCACAGTTTTAGCCATGCAACAACTTCAATCCTGCGGAGAGAGCGAGTCACATGGATCACCGCCTGACGGGGATACTTTGCCAAGTTCATTTCCGGCGACCGGTGAACACGGCGATCAAGCTATGGAGCAACCACGGAAACTCGATGTGTTTTTAACAGCGAATGGACGCCAATCGACGCGAATTTTCAGAAATGAATTCTTAGAATTGGGGATTTAACCCAAAAAATCATCTTCATTCGTGCCCATTCGTGTTTATTCGCGGTTGAAAAATCCCTAACTTGATTGCCCTCCTGCACTGCGGCACGGTTTCAGCTTGTCAGATCGCATGGAGGGATTCAGCTTATTGCTGTTCACATGATCACACGTTTATTTTCAGCAGCTCTGCGCGGCGTCGAGGCCCGGGAAGTCGAAGTCGAGGTCAACGCCCGTGGCGCGGACAAACCGATCGTCATCATCGTTGGCCTGCCGGATGCGGCGGTTAGGGAGTCCTCGCAACGGGTGATTTCCGCCATCGGAGCGTCCGCATTGTTCCTGGATGACGGGGTCAAAACCGTGAATCTCGCGCCTGCGGATTTGAAAAAGGAAGGCCCCTCGTTCGATCTTCCCATCGCCCTAGCAATGGTCGCTGCCAGCCGGACCAAGCCTTTCAACTGCGACGATTGCTGTGTCGTCGGTGAACTCGGCTTGGATGGTGCCGTGAGGCCGGTCAAAGGGGTTTTATCCATCGCTTTGGAAGCCAAGCACCGCGGCCGCACGCGCGTGCTCGTGCCCGAGGCGAACGCGCCGGAAGCCGCCGTGATCGAAGGCATCCACGTCTATCCAATCCGCAATTTGAAGGAAGCATGGGATTTTCTCATCGGGGAAATCCTCATTGAACCGTTCCATTTGGACCGCAAAGCGTTTTTCAATTCCCACCGACGCTATGAAGTCGATTTCGACGAGGTCCGCGGCCAGCACATGGTCAAGCGCGCCCTCGAAGTGGCTGCAGCTGGAAATCACAACATTCTGATGGTCGGCCCGCCTGGAACCGGCAAGTCGATGCTCGCCAAACGCATCCCCACCATCATGCCAGACATGACCGAGGACGAG
>CAYRLT010000406.1:0-11320 GCA_964425095.1 uncultured Luteolibacter sp. | reverse complement strand
ACGCGGTCCACCAAGCCATTCAAGCCCCGAATCCACTCGAGCGATTCCAGCGGGATGTGGCGCGAGGAGCCGGGAAAAAAATTGAAGCCCAGCGCGTCGGTGCCGGCTTCCACGCAATCGAGGGCGTCGTCCTCGCGGGTGATGCCGCAGATTTTCACATGCCCGGCCCCGGGTCCGAAGAGCCTCATTCGATCACGCGGGCGTCCGCTTTTTTGATCGAGGGGTGATGGGTGATGGTGTGGATCTTCCCGTCACTCGTGCGGAAGAAGGAACTTAAAATCCAGCTCACGAGGCTGATCACAATGGATCCGAAAAACGCATTCCAGAAGCCATCCACCGAAAACGAAGGGACGATCTGGGCCACAAGCATCAGCATCAGGGCATTCACCACCAAAATGAAAAGGCCCATCGTCACGATGATAAAAGGAATACTGAGCAGGAGCAGAATTGGCCGAACGAAAGCATTGACGATTCCCAGAAGGAGCGAGGCCCCAAGGAGGGGCGAAACGTGTTCGCCCTGACCATGATGTGCCAATGAAAAGCGCTTCACTCACCTCATTGGCTTTCCATGGACATCGGCGGACACATTCCGCCGCTCCTTGTTTCATTCACGTTCCATGGATCGCTGTCGTTATCTGAATCATAAAAGCCAGCGCGCCATAGCCACAAGGTCAAGTAAACCGGAAGAATGATGGCTCCGGGCAAGAATGGTTCTAACTGATTTCCGGCACGGCAAAGCCGCTACGATATTCCGGTTGATAGAATTTCCGGGCATGATCCGGTCCCACCAAGGCTTCGGGTTTCGGATCAATCGTCAACTCGGAGCCAAGTGAGCAAGACGTGGTTTTGAAATCCACCTTCCATTCACTCAACTGCAGTTGCTGACGGTCGATGATGTCGTGAAGATCGGAGTTGTTAGGAACAGCGGCCCGCAATTTTTCCAAGGGCAGCGATGCGCCGCTGCGCAGGGAAATATTGGCAAGGTGGGTGAGGGCGGCGGATTGGTGCGCTTGTCCGATCGGCGCGCGCAGGTCGCCCATACGGCGCGAGCGAATGACATCGATGAAATTCTGCGCATGATTTTTTCCTGCGTCACCGGGGAATTTCGCGACCTTGGTATTGCCGTCCGGGCCCACAACAAAGCCGCCGCCACGACCACCGCGAAACTCGCCTTGCTCGCAGGTGACAATCACGCCAACACGGATTCCTTTGTAAGAAGCGGCGGAATTGAGCTCCGGCTTCAAACACATGTCATTGAGTTCAAAGACGACCGGAACATCGTTGAGAGTAAACCAAACCGACTGCATGTTGGCCGTTTCCCCCGCATCATTCCAACCGAAGCGTCCGCCGAAGCTTTGCAGGGTTGCGGGAATTGGAGGATCGCCGAGCACCCAGCGGATCATATCGAGTTCGTGAGGTGATTGGTTGCCGATATTGCCGCTCCCGGTGTTGTAAACCCAGTGCCAATCGTAGTGAAGATTCGGCCGTAGGATGGGCTGGTCGATCGCGGGTCCTAACCACAAATTGTAGTCCAGCGTGGCAGGCGGCTGAATGGGAACTTTAACTTTTCCAATCGATTTCCGGTTCTGCAAACAAAGGCCGCGCACGGCTTTGATTTTCCCGATATTTCCCTGCTGAATGTATTTGAACGCATCTATCAATCCAACATCGGAGCGATTCTGGGTTCCCGCCTGAACGGCGCGTTGATAGCGGTTGGCGGCGGCGACCATTTGTCGGCCTTCCCAAATATCGTGGGAGACGGGTTTTTCCACATAGACATCCTTGCCAGCCTGGCAGGCATGGATGGTGTGAAGAGCATGCCAATGGTTAGGGCTGGCGATAATCACAGCATCGATGTCCTTGCGCTCAAGGAGCTGGCGGTAATCCCGGTGGGAATCCGGCTTGTTTGCACCCGTCTTTTTTTGAAGCGAGGCGGCAACTTGATCCATGTGGGCCGTGTCGGGATCGGAAATGGCTACGATACGCGTGTTGGGCAAACCGGCAAACTGTTGCGCGAGACCGCCCCCGCGTTGGCCGCAGCCGATCAAGCCGAGGCGGACTTGATCGTTGGCACCGATGACATTCTGCCCCCGCAACGACATGGCCGCCGTGCTGTAGGCCGCTGCCTGAATAAAGCGGCGGCGTGTGAAGGCAGGACTCAGTGGAACGTTCATGCGGGAATTACACCACCACACCGGGCATTCTTTCAAGCGCTAGAAGGGGCTAAAACCAGCAGCAATCTCTTTTCCATCTGCGTTCATCCTGTTCATCTGTGGTTGGCTTCCCCTCCAGTCCAGGAATCCGGGCACGGGAATCCAATTTTCAGCATTGAGTGTTTGGCGCAGTGAGAAGACCCTGCGGCACAGAAAACCGAAATCTGAATGCGCCTCAATCTCACAATCGCTTACGACGGCCGACCATTCAACGGATGGCAATCGCAGGCTTGTGGCAATACCGTGCAGGATTTCATCCTGCGCGCGCTCGAGGAAGTCGCCAAGCAGCCTGTCAAGCTGCAAGGCTCCGGCCGCACCGACACCGGGGTCCATGCGCTCGGCCAGATCGCGCACTTTGACCCGCCACCAGAGCTGACGATGAACCCCTTCAATTGGGTGCCAGCCCTCAATACCAAACTCCCCGCCACCATCCGCATCATGGCTTGCAAGGAGGTGGCCGATGACTTCCACAGCCGATTCTCAGCGATCGGTAAAATCTATCATTACGATCTGTGCACCGACCCGGTCCTGCCTCCGTTGAAAGCCGGACTGGCATGGCATTTGCCTCGATTGTTAGATGCCGACGTCCTCGCGGAGGCGCTGGGATTGTTTCATGGGCGCCATGATTTTCACGCCTTTGCCGCCTATCGCGGAAACGAGAAACCGGACATGGATTGGTGTCGCACCATCCATCGGGCGGACTTGGAAACGCTGTCTGATGGTTTCCGGATCACATGGGTTGGCGATGGCTTCCTCTACAAAATGGTGCGCCTGCTCACCGGTGCGGCTGTCCACGCCGCGCAAGGCCGAATCCGCATCGATGACCTCGCGGCCCTGCTCGATCAAGCGCCCGGCCTGCCGCTCGGAAAATCTCCGATCTGCGCCCCGGCCGATGGCCTTTACCTCCAACAAGTTCTCTATTAGTTAATTTCATCGTCATGAGCACCACCACCTCACCCGACCTTCCGCCATGGGCCACCGATGTCATCGATCTCTATGAATCCGGTGCCTCCTGCCAGTTTATCCTTCATGGCAATATCGCGGATCTTGTGCTGCTCCCGGTTTCCGGTGCGGCCCCACGCATCGCCCCACTCGAAAGTTTTCTTCGTGAACGGTTGTTAGCCAGATTCGATGTTGTCATCGGCTACGACCTTGGAAACGGCATCCGTGTGGAAAAAGGCGGAGAACGCTTCGCCGAGTGGCCGCCCGCAGCCAAGGAAGCAGCGCTGCCCAAAGCCCCGCGCGAGGCAATCATCGTCCTCACCCATTATTTGCGCTTCTGCGCCAACGTTGCTCGCTTGAAACCGGAACGCGCCACCCGTGTGGCAATCATTGTTAGAAATGCCGGGCTCATCGTTCCTCCCTCGAATGGCGGCGCGGATTACGAACTCAGCGCCATCGCCAGCCAACTCCGTGACTGGGCCAACGATTCCACCATCGCCGAACAACATTGCGCCACCTTCCTGCTCACCGAAAACCTCAACGACCTCCACCCGCTGGTCGCCCGCAACCCGCAAGCCGCATGCATCGCCGTGCCCTTGCCGCAACAAGCGGAGTTGACGCCCGCGCTCGGCCATCTTGCTTCGATATATCCACTTCCGCTCAAACCGTTTGCCGGAGATTTCGCCCAACCCGCCGCCGCCCTCGCCGGTGCCACACTCAGCTCGATTGAAACGCTGCTGCAAACCCGCCAGCACCATGCCAAGGAACTCACCCCACAGGACTTGGTCGCGCTGAAAAAAGAACTCATCGAGAAAGACGCACAAGGACTCATCGAGTTCATCAAACCCGATCGCACCCTCGAAGATCTCCACGGCCAGGACGCCATCAAGTCATGGCTGCGGCAGGACATCGCACTCTGGAATGCCGGCGATCTCGCCGCCCTGCCGATGGGCTATTTGTTTTGCGGCCCGGTCGGCACCGGCAAGACCTTCATGGTGGAATGCCTCGCAGGTGAAGCCGGCGTGCCTGTCGTGAAAATGAAAAATTTCCGCGATAAATGGGTCGGCAGCACTGAGAGCAATCTGGAAAAAATCTTCCGCCTGCTAGACGCGCTCGGCCGCTGCATCGTCTTTGTCGATGAAGCCGACCAAGCGCTCGGCCGCCGCAATGCGGATTCCGGCGATTCCGGGGTTTCCGGCCGCGTCTATGGTATGATGGCCGAGCGCATGAGCGACTCCCGCAAGCGCGGCCACATCATCTGGGCGCTCGCCACCAGCCGACCCGACCTCGTCGAAGTCGATCTCAAACGTCCCGGCCGCGTGGACGTGAAGATCCCGTTATTTCCCACCGCCACTCCGGATGAAGGCTATCAGCTCATTCGCGCCCTCGCCAAACGCCGCGGCGTTCAACTGGAAAAATCGTTGCCGGAATCCTTCCGCAGCTCGATTCCGGATTTGCTAACGCCTGGAGCCGCTGAAGCACTCTCCGTAAAACTCTACCGCGCCCTCAAAACCGGTGCCACCCATCCGGACGAAGCTTTAAGTGCTGCGCTGCGCGACTATCAGCCGCCGGTCCCGGTTTCCATCATCGAGGGCCAGATCGCCCTTGCCGTAGCGGAGGCCACCGATCTCGGCTTCGTGCCTGAGCGTTTCCGCGCCAGCCGCTGATATCAGCTCTGAGGATAAAAGCGCCGGTAAAAGGAGCGTAAGGGGTAAGAAGAGTCTCAAAGTCTAAGAGGCGGTTTTAAAAATGGCAGGGACCGATCCTCCGGGCGGTCCTGCGCATGAAAAGAGAATGACCCAGAGCCTAGGCGCTTCATCATTCACTCCCCATGCCTCAGTGTGTCTTTGTGTTACAATCTTTCATAGAAATGGTATGAGAGCGGACCCGCCGATAGAAAATCGCCAGACGTGAAGCATTTCTTTGGCATCTGCGAGAGAGCGGGCTTGAACTTTTGCAAGTTGCCCGCCAATCTGCTGCCCTATGAATGATGAAGCCCGACCCAAACCGTTGTTTTTCGTAGCACTCGCCTGCGTCATTATCGCCCTGCTCGCCTATGGATTCCGCTCGGTGCTCTTCCCGAAAGACCAGTCCGCCGCGCCTTCCTCGATTTCCATCGACGAACTGACCGGCGCACAAGGCGTCGAGGCCGCCGACTCGAATGTGCCGACCACCGTCAAGGAATACGCCTTCAAACCCAGCGAAAAACTCCCGCCCATCGCCCAAACCAGCGGCTACGAGCCGATGAAAGCCCGCACGGTCAAATTCGCCCTCAACGTCTGGGCTGGCTGGGCACCCATCATCCTCCAAAACGGCGGCGGTGACCCCGGCAAAATCTGGACCACCCCCGGCGGTGAACCGTTCAAGGTGGAACTCGTGCTCATCGATAATCCGGTCGCCATGCGCGATGCCTACGCCTCCGGCAAAGTCCACATCGGCTGGGCCACCCTCGATATGGTGCCGCTCTTCATGGATGAACTGAAAAAAGATCCGCGCATCATGCCGCGCATTTTCCAACAAGTCGATTTCTCGAATGGCGGCGACGGCATCGTCATCCGCCGCAACGTCGCGAAAAACCCGGATAGCCCGACGATTTCCGATCTCAAGGGGAAAAAGGTCGTGCTCGCCCAGAACTCTCCTTCCGAATATTTCCTGCTCAATGCGCTCGTGAACGGCGGCGTCCAGCCCGCCGAAGTGGACTTCATCTACACCGAAGACGCGTTCCAAGCTGCCGCCGCCTTCAACAGCGATAAGTCCATCGCCGCCTGCGTCTCATGGGCACCGGACATCTACAGCCTCAGCGAAATCAAGGGCAATCACATGCTCGTCAGCACCGCCACCGCTAACAAACTCATCGCCGATGTCTGGTTCGCCCGCGGCGATTTCGCCCGCGACCACATGGACGTCTGCGAAGGCCTCGTCCGCGGCATTTTCGATGGCATGGCCAAAATGAAATCCGACGACGGCAAAAAACAAGCCGCCGCCCTCATGTCCAAGCTCTACAGCATCCCGGAGGCCGACACTTTCGGCATGCTCGGCGATGCGCACTCAACGAATTACGCGGAAAACCGCGACTTCTTCATGAACCAGAACAACCCCGCCAACTTCGAGCGGACCTGGAACACCGCCTACCTGCTCTATCGGAAAATGAACCGCATCACCCAGGCCGTGCCTTTCGATCAGGTGATGGATTTCTCCATCCTCCAGAAACTCGAAACCGAGGAGCCCTACAAATCCAGTCGCAACGAATACCAAATCAACTTCGCCCCCAAGACCGTCCAGTCGATCAAGGCCGAAGGCTCGGAAATTCTAACCAAGATTGTTACCCTGCATTTCTATCCGAATTCCTGGGATCTGCGCAAAACCATCACGGTCCGCGAAAACGGCAAGGATGTCGTGAAACCCTACGAACCCGGCGTGGACGCGGTGCTCGAAGAAGTCGGCAAACTCGCCGCCCAATACGGCGCCGCCAACATCGTCGTGGAAGGACACACTGATTCATCCATGCAAGGCCAAGTCAGCCCGCAAATGGTCAAGGAGCTCTCCGGCAACCGCGCCGCCGCCGTCAAAACCGAAATCCTCAAGAAATTCCCGAATTTCAACGTGAACCAATTCTCGACCGACGGTGCCGGCTGGGCGCGCCCCTTCGATGCGAACGATCCAACCAACCACGCTCTCAACCGCCGCGTGGAAATCAAGGTGATCGCCCTCGAAAACCCCGAGTAAACGCCAAAACATGGCATCAGGACTCAACAGTTGGTGGAAGCGGATGCGGACCATCCGCGACGCTCCAAGCTATTGCGAAAGCTTGTTTTTCGGCGCGGCCTGCATCGGCTCCGTCCTGCTCATCTGGTGGCTGCTCACCATCGGCGAGGGCGATGCCCGGCTTGTGGATGCCTACACGCTCCCTAGCCCGCGGGAAACGTTCGCCTCTTTTCCCGAGTTGTGGAAACGTGAGCTCTCCCGCAGCATCCTGATTTCATTGATCCGGGTGCTTGGCGGGTTTTTGTTAGCCGCCGCCATTGGTGTGCCACTCGGCATCGTCTCCGGAAGTTATCTCCGCGTGGCGGCGTTTTTCAAACCGCTCGTCATCTTCGGCCGCAGCATCCCCATCGCCGCACTCATCCCGCTGACGATGGTCTGGTTCGGCCTCGGCGAGTTCAACAAGGTGATGTTCATCTTCCTCGCCACCATCGCCTTCGTGATCTTCGATACGATCAACACGGTGCATGCCGTGCCCGATCGCTTCATCGATACCGCCTACACGCTCGGTGCCCGCGGTTCCCGCAAAAAAGGCGCGCGCCTCGCCGCCTTCGCGGGCTTGATCTACGGGCTGCTCATCATGATTGGCTGGCACCTGATGCGGGACGATGCCACGCGCACGCTCGCCACGGAGTTATCATCATCCGCCGCATGGCTGCGCTTCACAGCCGGCTTCGTGATCGGTTTCGCACTCTGGTTTCCCATCGCCGCCCACCAAGTCCTGCGCAAGGTCATCCTGCCGCTCGCCCTGCCGGACATCGTCAACAGCCTGCGCCTGATCTTCGGCCTCGCCTTCGGTTACATCATGCTCGCCGAGGTCATCAACGCCAAGACCGGCATCGGCGCTCTCATCATCAACAGCCAGCGCCGCGGATTCCAAGAACACATCTATCTCTGTCTCTTCATCATCACCCTGCTCGCATGGGGCATCGATCGCTCGATCATGCTGCTCCAACGCCGGATTTTTCCATACATCAAACATGGCGAACATTGAACTAACAGCTTCCGAGCGGCCGTGCGAAATCAAGGACGCCGCGCTACCCGCCCCAGGCCAACCGCTGGTGGTGGATTTCCAGTCGGTCACGAAAACCTTCGACTCCGGCACCAACCGCGCCTTCACGGCCATCAAGGATGTCACCTTTTCCGTGGAAAATATTCCGAACATCGGCGAGTTCATCGGCGTGCTCGGCCCGAGCGGTTGCGGGAAAAGCACGATGCTGCGCCTCATCGCCGGCCTCGCACCCCAGTTTCCCGCCACCTCCGGCACCGTGAAAGTCCACGGCGAATCCGTCACCACACCCGGACCAGACCGCGGGTTCGTCTTTCAGGATTACGCGAATTTTCCCCACCGCACAGTGCTCGATAATGTCGCCTTCGGCCTCGAATGCCAACAGGTCGCCGAAAAGGAACGCCGCGAACGCGCCCGCGAATGGATCGCCAAGGTCGGCCTCGACCCCAAAAAAGACGCCGACAAGTTTCCGCACCAACTCAGCGGCGGCATGAACCAGCGCGTGGCCATCGCCCGCACGCTCATCATGAGCCCGCGCATCATCCTGATGGACGAGCCCTTCGGCGCGCTCGATCCCACCACCCGTCAGCGCATGCAAGACCTGCTGGTTTCACTTTGGCGCGAGTTGGAAGCCACCGTGTTTTTCATCACCCACGATGTCTCGGAAGCCGTTTATCTCGGCGATCGCGTGTTCATCTTCAGCCAATCGCCAGGAACTATCGCCCACCAGTTCGCCGTCGCTCCACCGGACCGCCCGGCACGCGAAATGCAACAGGAACCCGTATTCCTCAAATCCGTCCACCACGTGCGCTCGCTACTCGACCAACTCGAAGAGGAAAAAACAAAGCAGCAAAGCTCCTGAAACACCGATTTTCCCCTGCCGCATTCCATCTTGGCGAAATTCCGAAACCGACTATTCTGATCTCATGTCAGCAGAGCAACTCCTCAAACGCATCACCATTTCTCCGGAAATCTGCCACGGGAAACCCTGCATTCGTGGTCTTCGCTACCCTGTGGAATTTCTGCTCGAACTCCTCAGTGGAGAAACCACCGAAACGGAAATCCTAGCCGATTACCCGGATCTCGAGCCCGATGATCTTAAAGCCGCCCACGCTTACGCCGCCCGCCTTGCCAAAATCAAACGCTTCGAACCACTGCCTGCGGCATGAACTTCCTGGTCGATGCACAGCTTCCCCGATTGTTGGCCATCCATGACTGATAATCCTAAATTCAGAAATGCAAACCACGGAATACACCGAACACACGGAAAATCAGAGAGTTGAGAGGGTGAGCTCCCTCACCCGTAAGATGATCTGCATAAATAACATAACCGATTCATTTTCCGTGTATTCCGTGTATTCCGTGGTTCGCCATCTTCGCTTATAGGATAACTGCCCGAATCCCAAATGCCCCAACCCACCCAATCACCTGACGGCCTGACCGCAGCGCTCAAGCGCTCGTTCACGTGGCACTGGCATTTGCTGGGGCTGGGCGCGGGTGTCGCTGCCGCCGTACTTAGCGGCGCGCCTCTCCTCTGGCTGCCATTTCTGGCTGCCGCCGAGGCCGGATACCTTGGCTTCCTCGGACTCAATCCGCGTTTCCAAAACGTGCTCAAGGCAAAAGCCAAATCGCCGCCCCCGCTTCCCGTCGATCCCCGGCAACGCTACCAACAACTCATGTCATTTCTCAGCCTCGCCGATGCCGAGCGCTTCGAGGCCCTCCGCCACCGCTGCCTCGAACTCGTCAAACTGCGCCGCAGCATGCGCTCAAAAGACGACACCCCGGGCGTCGACGACTTTCGCGGTGAGTCACTCGACCGCATGCTCTGGCTCTTCCTCAAGCTCCTCCACCAACGCTCCGGCCTGGAAAAATTCCTCGGCTCCACGCGCCGCGAGGACATCGAAACCGAGCTCGCCTCCGCTGAAGCTCAACTCGCCTCCGCCAGCGACCGCGATAAAACCGCCGGTCTTCCCGAAAGCCGTCTCACCACCTCCGTCCGCGACCGCGTGATCACCATCCGCGAGCGCCTCGACAACCACCGCCAAGCCTCCGACGCGCTCGAACTCGTCACGGCGGAAATCGCCAAAACCGAACAACAAATCACTCACCTCTGCGAAGTCGGCATGACTAGCAGCGACTCCGCCGGCCTCAGCGTCCAGATCGATAGCATCTCGGAATCCCTCCAATCCTCTGAAAAAATCTTCTCCCAAACTTCGTTTTCTCAAATCTACGACGACGAGCCCGCGCCACCTCTGCTATCAGGAGCCTCACCACCCCGAACCGCTATTCCCCAGTAAGCACATCTTTTGATAAAACCACATTTTAAACCACAGAGACACAGAGGAACCACAGAGATCACAGAGGAATTTCACGGATCCTCTTCTCTGTATCCTCAGTTTCCTTTGCCTCCGGCTATCTCCGCTGCGCTCCGGTTGTGCCTCAGTGATAAAATTTCCCGCAACTCTCAGACTCCCGCTTAACTCCAAAAGAAAACCAAAGCCATGTTCCGCCGCCTCTCCAATATCTTCCGTGGGTTCCTAGGACTCTTCGTTTCCGGCCTCGAAAAACGCAATCCTGAAGCGTTGTTAGAGCTTGAGAAGGAAAATCTCCGCGCGCAGATCGCCCAATTCAACCAAGGCCTCTCCGCCCACGCCGGCCTCTGCGAGAAACTCATTTCCCAGGTCAAACGCCAGGAAACCGAGGAACAAAGCCTCAAGGCCAAAGCCGCCGCCAACCTCCGCGCCGGCAACCAACGCCTCGCCGGCGAAATCGCCCTCGAACTCCAGCGCATCCGCAAGGACCTCGCCGACAACCGCTCACAACTCGGCGACGCCGAAAAAACCTACAAGGAACTCACACTCTCCCGCGACACCGCCATCAAAACCGCCCGCGATAAAATCGAAGCCCTGCGCAAGGACCTCGATGGCATGAAAATGAACAAGGCGCTCGCCGAGATGAACGAAATGGCCAGCGGCATGCTCACCCAGATCGGCGGCTCCGGCGATACACTTGATCGACTCCATCAAATGGTCGAAGAAGAAAACACCAAAGCCGCCGGCCGCGCCCGCGTCGCACGCGACGGTATCGATACCTCCCGCTTCCAAGAAAAGGCCGCCGAGCGCGAAGCCCTCGAAGACATCGCCCTTGCCGATCTAGCAGCAGAACTCGGCATGGCCATCCCCGCCGCCCCAGCCGCCGCCGCCCCCACCGAGATCAAGAAGGAGATGAATCCCCAGTGATGCACAGAAAATAGCGGATCAAGCGTGGCGGCATGTATGGAGTAATCCATTCTGGATGATCGGTGTGGAAAACTAAGCTGAATAATCTCCACTGCGGCACTTCCCATTGCTGCCAAACCCGCTCATGGTAAAGCCATGTTGCCACGGGGGCGTTG